>CAMDEB010000303.1 GCA_945893085.1 Rhodoplanes serenus
GCTCGATTTCCTGGCGCAGGAGCTCAACCGCGAGTCCAACACGTTGTGCGCCAAGGCCAACGACGGCGAACTGACCAACATCGGCCTCGAGCTGAAAGCCGTGGTCGAGCAGTTCCGCGAGCAGGTGCAGAACCTGGAGTGATGACGATGGCGCGCAAGTCGAAAGGCAAAGCCATTGCGCGGCGCGGGCTGATGCTCGTGCTGTCGTCGCCGTCCGGGGCCGGCAAGACCACGCTGTCGCGCCGGCTGCTGGAAGAGCAGGACGGCCTCGAACTGTCGATCTCGGTGACGACGCGGCCGAAGCGGCGCGGCGAGGTCGAGGGCCGCCACTATCGTTTCATCGACGTCGGCAGCTTCCAGAAATTGGCGCGCAGCAGGCAATTGCTGGAATCCGCCGAGGTGTTCGGCAATCACTACGGCACGCCGCGCAAGCCGGTCGAAGAGGCGCTGAAGCAGGGCCGCGACGTGCTGTTCGATATCGACTGGCAAGGCACGCAACAGCTCCGCGAAAAAGCTCGCGACGACCTCGTGAGCGTGTTCCTGCTGCCGCCGTCGATCCCGGAGCTGGAGCGCCGCCTGCACACCCGTGCCCAGGACGACGACGTCGTCATCCGGAGCCGCATGGCGAAAGCCGCCGACGAGATGAGCCATTGGGCGGAATACGACTATGTCGTAATCAATCGCGATCTCGATCGCGCCTTCCTCGACGTGCGCGCGATCCTCGCCGCCGAGCGGCTCAAGCGCGAGCGCCAGACCGGCCTGTCCGCGTTCGTGCGCGGGCTGCAATCGGATTTGTAGGAGCAGCAACAAAACCACTGCGCCGCGCCACCTGACGGGGCGCGGTCGCTGGTCACGAGCGTCATCGTCTCGTAATACGCCTGTGCTCTACGAATTCGGCGGCGGAGCGAAGAAGCACTTGCGCTTGCCGCCCCAGTAGCAACGCCAATAGTAGCCGTCCGGCGAGGGTGTCGCCTCGGCGAACGGAACGGTCTCGCTGATGCTGGTGACGAAGTAGCCGGCTGCGGTGACTTTCACATCGGCCGGCGCGATCGCGAAGCAGTCACGCTCACCGCAGCACAGTTCACCGACCGCGTTCTTGTAGCCGCCTTGTTGAATCCACTCGGCCGGCCCATGCGCGTGCGCCATCCAGGACAACGACAGCATGGTGATCGCGGTGAGGCCGGCGAGGGTGGAACGCTGTGTACCGCCGTCAAGTTGCAGGGCCATGATTGGCTCCCTTGATGGGGACGAATCATGTCGCACTGCAACAAGTTAACAAATCGTTAACCATGAATTATGCCGCAGGCGCTGAGGCTTAGCCGCGGCTGGCGTCATCAAACCGTCATCCGGTGAGCATGACTCGGCCCACGACTCGCCCGCCGCGCAGATCGTCGAGCGCGGCCTGGGCCTCGGCCAGCGGCCGCTCGCTGATCGGCAGTGGCGCGATCTTGCCGGCGCGCGCGAGCGCCATCACCGCGTTGGCCTCCGCCAGCGTGCCGGTGAGCGTGCCTTCGATGGTCATCGCCTTGAGCGGGAACATCGCGACCGGCGTCGTGAAATTGCCGCCGAGCAGACCGGTGACCACGACCTTGCCGCCCTTGGCGAGGGCGCCGGTGGCGAACGCCAGCGACTTGTCGGAGCCGACGAAATCGCACGCCGCATAGATGCCGCCGGTGGCTTTCAGCACCGCCTTGCGCGCGTCCGGGTCGGCCGGATCGAACGCCGCGGCGGCGCCGGCCTTGAGCGCGGCTTCGCGTTTGCCGGCGTCGATGTCGGCGACGACCGGCGCTTGGCCGAACAATGCGCGCGCGATCGAAAGTCCCATCATGCCGACGCCGCCAAGGCCAACGAGCAGCGCTGGGCCGCGCTGAGCGTGCTCGGTGAGCCGCTTGAGCGCCGCATAGGCAGTCAGCCCAGAGCACATGAGCGCGCCGGCAAATGATGGCGACAGCGGGGCGTAGTCGATGAGATAGCGCGGGTGCGGCACCAGCACGTGCGAGGCGAAGCCGCCGTCGGCGGAGATGCCGAGATGGTGGTTCTTCGAGCACAGATTTTCTTCGCCGGCACGACAGGCGGCGCAGGCGCCGCAGCCGATCCAGGGAAAGACCGCGACCTTGGCGCCAATTTTGGCTGCGGCATCCGGACCGGCGCTTTCCACGATCCCTGCGATCTCATGGCCGAGCGTGAACGGCAGCGTGCGGCCGGCACGGACATCGAGCGTCTTGCCGTCGCCGAGGGTGAAATAGCCGTCCTGCATGTGCAGGTCGGAATGGCACACGCCGCAGCGCTCGATCCGCACCAGCACCTCGCTGCCCTGCGGCGCGGGGCAGTCGACAATGGTTTCGCACAACGGCGCTTGGTAGGCGGTGAGGGACAGACGGCGGAGCTGGCTCATACCGGCATCTTAGCGGCTTGAAACGCGCGCGCGAGCGCGACGAACCCTGCCACGGAAATGTCCTCGGCTCGATCGGTGGGATCGAGACCGGCCGCATCGAGCAGCGGCAGCGGGTCGGTGCCGAGCGATTTCAAACTCTGGCGCAGCATCTTGCGGCGCTGGCCGAACGCGGCTTGGGTCACCCGCTCCAGCGGCCGACTCTCGCAAGGCAGCGGAACCGAGCGCGGCACGAATTCGACCAGCGACGAGGTCACCTTCGGCGGCGGCACGAACGCCGACGGATTGATGTCGAACAGGATCTTCGCCTGCGTGCGCCAGCCCGCGAGCACCGAGAGGCGGCCGTAGCTCTTGCTGCCGGGCGCGGCGACGATCCGCTCGGCCACCTCGCGCTGGAACATCAGCACCAGGCGGTCGTACCACGGCGGCCAGGGTTCGGCCGTGAGCCAGGTTACCAGCAGCGCGGTGGAGATGTTGTAGGGCAGGTTGGCAACCACGCGCACCGGCCCGTCACCTTCGGCGAGATGCGGCTTGGGGTCGAATTCGAGCGCGTCGCCGGCGACCACGACGAGACGCCCGGGATAGCGCTGCGCGATCTCCTCAAGCGCGGCGATGGCGCGGTCGTCGCGCTCGATCGCCAGCACCTTGCGCGCGCCGAGCGCGAGCAGGGCGCGGGTGAGCCCGCCGGGTCCCGGCCCGATCTCGATCACGGTGACGCCGTCGAGCGGACCGGCGGCGCGGGCGATGCGGGCGGTCAGGTTGAGGTCGAGCAGGAAGTTCTGACCCAGCGACTTCTTGGCGGCGAGCCCGTGCCGCCGGATCACCTCGCGCAGCGGCGGCAGGTCGTCGAGCGGGCCGGTCATGATCGACTCATGGCCGCGCGGCGACCGGCGCCCTGTGCCTGTCTGCTGCCTTGGCCACAAGCTGCGCCGCGAGACGCAGCGCCGCAACCAGGCTCGAGGGATTGGCCTTGCCGGTCCCGGCAATGTCGAACGCGGTGCCGTGGTCGGGCGACGTGCGTATGAAGGGCAGGCCGAGCGTCACGTTGACCCCGTGATCGAACGCGAGCGTCTTGATCGGGATCAGCGCCTGGTCGTGGTACATGCACAGCGCCACGTCGTAGGTCTTGCGCGCGGCTTCATGGAACATCGTGTCGGCCGCCAGCGGACCGCGCGCGTCGATGCCGTCGGCGATCAGCCGCTCGACGGCGGGCCGGACCACGCTTGCGTCCTCGCTGCCGAGCGTGCCGTCTTCGCCGGCGTGCGGATTAAGCCCCGCCACCGCGAGCCGCGGGCGCGCGATGCCGAAGCGCTCGATCAGATCGCGGGCCACGACGCGGCCGGTTTCGAAAATCAGATCGCGGGTGAGATGCTGGGTGACGGTCTTGAACGGCACATGGATCGTCACCGGGACCACCGCGACCTCGGGCGACCACAGCATCATCACCGGCCAGGCGGGATCGCCGGTCAGTTCGAATGAGCGCTTCGCGAGATATTCGGTGTGGCCCGGATCGGTGAAACCGGCCCGGTAGAGCACGTGCTTGGCGACCGGGTTGGTGACCATGGCGGCGGCCTTGCCTTCGATCACGTCGGCGATCGCGCGGTCGATCGAAGCGATCGCGGCCGGACCGCTGGTGGCGTCGGGTGTGCCGGGCTCGGCGGTGGCGGGCAGATTAAGCGCGACCACCGGCAGCGCGCGCGCGAAGGCGGCGGTTGCTCCGGCCGGTTCCACCAGCTCGATCGGGACATTGAGATGGAGAAGCGCGGCCCGGCGCTCGAGGCACTTCGGGTCGGCCAACACATAGAATGGCGGCAGCTTGAGCTCGGCGCGGCGGCTCCAGGCGGCAAGCGTGATGTCGGGTCCGATCCCGGCCGGCTCGCCCAGCGTCAAAGCCAAAGGGCGCGACATGGCCGCGGGCCTACCTGAACTCGATCATGGCCTGGCTGCGCAGTTCCTTGAGAAATTTCTTGGCGTGGGTCTGGAACTGCGCGGAGAACAATTCCTCGCGGGCCTCGCGCTTGCCCGGCGTGTTGTCGGACGCGGACGGCTTCTTCGCGCACAGCGCGTACACCTCGACGCCCTGCTGGGTGGCCTCGGGAGACGTCAGCTTGCCGATCTCGGTCTTTTCCAGAATCTCGCGCAGTTGCGGGGGAAGATCGGCCGAGCTTTTCACTGTGATCGCACGCACCGCCACGTCGTGCAGTCCGCGCGCGAAGGCGATGCCCTCGTCGCAGCTTTGGAAGCGGAGTCGCAGCGCCTCGGCCTCGCGCCGGCGCGCTTCGAAAGCGGTGGGAGGCGCACCGCGCGGGATGACGAACAGGATCGGGCGCAGCGTGTAGTCGTAGCCGACCGCGCCCTTTTCGTCCGGCTTGCGCGTCTCCATCTTGGCGAGGATGTCCTTTTCGTTGATCTGCAAGCTGGTCTGGTATTTGCCGCGGATGATCTGATTCCAGGTTATCTCGGCCTTGATGCGCGACTTGAGCGTCCCGACCGATACGCCCGACCGGGCGAGCTGCTCGGCAAATTGCTGGGGCGTCATGCGCGTGCGCCGCGCCATGTTGGCGAAGGCGTTGTCGACGTCGTTATCGATGCCGTCGATGCTGTAGCGCTTCAGCAATTGTATCTTGAGCTTCTCCTCGATCAGTTCCTCGATCACTTGCTGACGCGCCGGGCTTTTTTGCGTGGAAACCTGCATCAGCTTGGTGCGCTGTTCGACGTCGAAGGCGGTGATCGGGTCGCCGTTCACCAGCGCTACCACGTGCTGGGCGCGGGCCGGCGCGGCCGGCAACGCCGACGCTGCCACGAGCGCCAGGACCGCCAACAGGCGGCGGCACGCGGGGAGGAAGTTCATCATGTTCAGCATCGCGATATCACTGCATCCGACCGGGCTGGTCCGCCAGCCGATCCGGCTCCAATTATAGCCCGCCCGGCAATCCGCCGACAGTTTGGCTGACCGCGGTGCCGCCGAGGGTCCGCAGGCTCAACTGCAACATTAGCCGGTGGTCGACCGTTGGATTGCCACTGTAGGCATAGCTTGTGATGTAGTTCAGGGCGAGGATAAGGCAATCGTCGATATAGCCGATGCCGAACTGCGCCTGGTCGAACTTGCCGGCGTCGATGTCGTATCGAGCGGCGACGGTTGCCACCCAGTTGGCATTCAGCTTGATCGAGGTTTGGCCGAGGATGCCTTCACGCCGCGTCAGGAAGCCGAGTTGGCGCTGGGGGCTGTAATTGCCGTAGAGTAGCGCGACCGTCCAACGATCGTAGTTGGCCCGGCCCTCGACTTCGAACCGCTGCAACGCGAAGCTCACCTCATCGAAACGATAGCGCGTCGTGAACGTGTAGGTCCGATCCGGCTGATACGACAGCCGCGCCACGTAATCGGACCG
>CAMDEB010000304.1 GCA_945893085.1 Rhodoplanes serenus
GTAGTCCTCGATCTCCTCGAAGGTGCTCTTCAGGAACTCGACCGGATCCTCGGCGTAGCCCGAGAACATCTCCTCCCACGCGCGTGCGACGCGGTCGGGCGTCTCCAAAAGGCCTTCGCGGGCCGGGTCGTCGCCGGCCCAGCGGATCATCGTGCGGATGGCGTCGTGCACCTCGTCGCGCGTCGGCTTCACCACTGGGCGCGGCTGGCGGACTTTGGCGGATGATGCGGCCTTGCCCGCCTTGTGTCGCGGCGCTGCCATGTCGTGTCTCCTTGTTGTTGCGGGCGAAGCGTGCGCGAAGATCTGGTTCGCGCAGCGCCGAACGGCTAGTGCAGCCGCCGCTCCTGATAGGGGCTGTCCAGCGAGAACGCCGGAATCTCCACGGCGAACGTCTCGCCTTTCTCGGTCTCCATGTCGTAGCTGCCGGCCATGATGCCCGAGGGCGTCGGCAAGAATCCGGAAAACGAGGTGTACTCGAAAACGTCGCCGGGACGAAGAACCGGCTCCTGGCCCACCACGCCGCGGTCGTGCACTTCCTCGAAGTGGCCGATGGCGTCGGTGATACGCCAGTGGCGCATACGAAGCTGCACCGTCTCACCGCCCTGGTTGGCGATGCGCACCTTGTACGCCCAGATGTAGCGCTCGTCGGACGGCGCCGAGCGGTCGTCGAGGTACGTCGGCGTCACGGTCACTTCAATGGAGCGGGTAATCCGTTGGTACATCGCGGCTGGATTTCGGCAGTTTTCCGCAGAATTGTGCGGAATAGTATCGCTGCCCCGGCAAATGTAAAGGCGCCGACGCGCCGCAGCGCCTAGTGCAGGCGGCGCGGCTGGTACGGGCTGTCGAGGGAGAACGCGGGCGTGTCGACGGTGAAGCGCTCGCCCTTTTCGGTCTCCATCTCGTAGGAGCCGACCATGATGCCGGACGGTGTCGTCAGCGGCTTGCCCGAGGTGTACTCGTAGTACTCGCCGGGCTTCAGCACGGGCTGCTCGCCGACGACGCCGTCGCCGTGGTCTTCGTGCAGGCGGCCGATGGCGTCCGTGATGTGCCAGTGGCGCGCACGCAGCTGCACCGTCTCCGGCCCGCGGTTTTCGATGCGAACCCAGTAGGCCCACACATAGTGGTCGCTGGCGGGCTCCGACTGGTCCTCGAGGTACATCGGTTTGACCGTGATCTCGATCGAGCGGGTGGTGCGACGGTACATGCTGTCTCGACTATCGGCCGCGGCCGGAGCCTTGTAAAGCCGCTGCCCGCCTGGGTTTTGCGGCCCACAGGGCCTGATCGAGGTCCCACTTGAGGTCGTCAACGTCCTCCAGCCCGACCGACAGCCGCACCATGCCGTCGGTGATGCCGAGGTGCGCCCGCTCGTCGGCCGACAGGCGCTGATGCGTTGTGGTCGCCGGATGGGTGATGAGCGACTTCGAATCGCCGAGGTTGTTCGAGATGCGCACGATCTTCAGCCGCCGCAACGCGTCGAACGCGCCCTTCTTGCCGCCGGCGATGTCGAAGCTGATCAGCGTGCCGCCGCTGCTCATCTGCTGCATCGCCAGCGCGTGCTGCGGATGATCGGCGCGGCCCGGGTACAGGACGCGAGTGACAGCCGGATGGTCGGCGAGGAAGTCTGCGAGCGCGGCAGCGGCTTGCGATGACGCCTGCACGCGCAGCTCCAGCGTCTCCAACCCTTTCAGCAGCACCCAGGCGTTGAACGGACTCATGCTCGGGCCGGTGTGGCGGATGAATGGCATCACCTTGTTGTCGCAAAACTCTTTGGGTCCCAGGATGGCGCCGCCGAGCACGCGGCCCTGGCCGTCGAGATGCTTGGTGGCGGAGTAGACGACGACGTCGGCGCCGAACTCCATCGGCCGCTGCAGCACCGGCGTCGCGAAGACGTTGTCGACGATCACCTGGGCGCCCGCGGCGTGGGTGAGCTCGCAAACGCCGGCCAGGTCGACGATCTCCAGGCCGGGATTGGACGGCGTTTCCAGGAACACGCACGCCGCGCGCTGCTTCAACGCCTTGCGCCAGTGGTTGAGATCGCGGCCTTCCACCAGCGTCACCTTCACGCCGAAGCGCGGCAGGATCTCGTCGAGCAGGTAGCGGGTGGAACCGAACAGCGCGCGCGGGGCGACGACGCGGTCGCCGGATTTCAGCTGGCAGAACAGTGCGGCGTGCACGGCCGCCATGCCGGTAGCGGTGCCCCACGCGGCTTCGGCGCCTTCGAGCGCGGCGAGACGCTGCTCGAACATCGCCACGGTCGGGTTGCCGAAGCGCGAGTAGATGAAGCCGTGGTCTTCGCCCTTGAAGCGTGCTTCCGCCTGCTCGGGCGCGTCATACACGTAGCCCGAGGTGAGGAACATCGCCTCGGAGGTTTCGCCGAACTGCGAACGCTGCACGCCGGCGTGCACCATATTGGTTCGCGGCCGCCAACGTGGCGAGCTGGCGCCCGCTTGGTCGGACTTGGTGGCCCTCGGGGTGGCCCTCGGGGCGGCCTTTGGGGCGGACTTCGGCGACTTCTTCTTCGGAGCGCTTTGCGGCGGACGTGCCATGGCGGGCCTCACAGGCGAAAAAACCCCGGCCAACAGCCGGGATTTCAAGTCCCGGCTTCTTAGCAGTTGTCGTGCGGACTGCGCGACCCGGGAAGCTGTCGCGCGCAGGGCGCGTTCCCGGTTTAGCGTGGCTGCAAGGCGGCCGGCCCAACTGACCACGGCGGCGCAAGCGACGCCGTCCGGCTCGATGATAGGCCGCGCTTTCTGTACCGTCAAGGGTAGGCTCCAGCGCCGAAGGGAGCGGAGGGACTACGCCGTGGTTACCGCCGATGCTCGGTGGCCCCCGGCCACGCCCATATTTAGGGTCTTGGACTGAGGGACGTACGAAATGGGGGTACGGCCGCAAGCGGGGCAGTCACGGGCATGGACGTAAACGGATCTCACAGCGCATCGCCGCGGCTCCTCATCGTTGAAGACGAAACGATGGTGCGACTCGCGTTGCTGCAAGAGCTGCAGGCGCTCGGCTTCGATGTCGAGGATGCGGGCTCAGCGACTGAGGCGCTCGACAAGGTCGATCACGCCGCCGGGCCTATCCAGGCCGCCATCATCGATTACAATTTGCCGGACCGCAAAGGCGACGCCCTGACGGCCGAGTTGCGCTCCATGTTGCCCGACCTGCCCGTCGTCATCGTCAGCGACTATCGCCACGAGATGCTGAGCGCGTTCTTCGGGCGCGACGACCAGGTGCGGTTCCTCGGCAAGCCCTACCGGGTGGAGGAGCTGGTGCCGCTGCTGCACGTGCTCGGCATCGACCCGAAGGCCGCGCATTAATTCTCGGCCCGAAGGCCGGCAGGCGGTTAGGCGGTCGCCGTCTCCAGCGCCGCCTTCGGCGGCTTGAGCGCCGGGAAGGTGATGTCGCACACCAGTCCCTCCGGTCGCCAATCGAAGTGCGCGAGCCCGCCGTGCTGGCGCACCATGCGTTCGATCACGTTGGTGCCGACACCGATGCGCTCCGGCCGCTGCACCGGCGGACCGCCGATCTCAGTCCAGTGCAGCACGATGCCCTTGTCGGCGTCATCCGACCACAACAGGCGCAGGCGTCCTTCCGGCAGCGACAGGGCGCCGTACTTGGCAGCGTTGGTGGCGAGCTCGTGCAGCGCCATCGCCAGCGACTGCGCTGCCGCGGCGTGCAGCATCACCGACGGGCCGCGTGCAGTGACGCGGCCGTCGCTGCCGAGTCCGAACGGCGCCAGCTCTTCTTCCGCCAGGCGCTTCAAGTTGGCGCCCTGCCAGCGATTGCTCGCCAGCAAAGCGTGCGCGCGCGCCAGCGCATCGATGCGGCCCTGCAAGTTCGAGCGGAACGACGCGACCGTATCGCCGCGCGTCAGCCGGATGGTGGCCAGCACCACGGCCAGGATGTTCTTGGCGCGATGGTCGACTTCGGACGCCATCAGCTCGAGGCCATGCTCCGTCGCCTTGCGGTCCGAAATATCGACCAGCATGTTGACGGCGCCGACCAGATCGCCCTGCGCGTTGCGCAGCGGCGTCGGGTACGGCTGGAAGGTGATGCGGGACCCGTCCAGGCGCTCGGCGATCGCCTCGACGCCGCGCACGGTGCGATTTTCCTTCAAGGTGACGGCCATCGGACACGCGTCGTGCGCGAGCGGCGTGCCGTCCAGGTTGTACAGCTTCCACGAAACGCACCAGGCGTCCTTGCCGAGCTCGGGGCGGCGCCCGGACAGGTCGATGGCGGCCTGGTTGTAAAAGGTGATGCGGCCCTCGGCATCGGTCGTGTAGATCGCCGCCGGCAGCGCCTCGAGCAGCTGGCGGAACCAGCGCTCGCGCTCGGCGAGCTTTTCCTGGGCGCGCTTGTGTTCGGTCACGTCGTGCAGGCAGTTCACGGCGCCGATCAGGCGGCCGTCCTCGTCCTCGACCGGATCGACGTTGACCGCCACAACGACGCGCGACCCGTCGGGCCGCTCGATCACCGCTTCCTTGCCGTTCACCGGGATGCCGGTGCGCAGCACGGACGCCATCGGACATTCGGCGTGAGCCAGCGGCCGTCCATCGACGTAGAACAGCTTGTGGCTGCCGCAGAACCGGTCGATGTCCGTGCCCACGGCCGGGGTGCGGCCCCACAGGGCGGCGGCGCGACGGTTGAAGCCCAGGATGCGGCCGTCCGCGTCGCACGCGTACATGGCCACGGGCAGGCTTTCCCAGCGGCTGTCCCAAATCCGGCTCAACGGGTTGCCCCGTGCGCCGGCCCGCTCGCCGCTGGTCATTTCCGCCGTGCGCAACGCTGAAATCCCCAAGCCAGGGTTGGGCGCAGAACCGAGTGATTCTGCCAACTTCTGTTGATATAGGAGGCCCGTGCGCCTTTGCATAAGGCCGAGACCTGAGGCTCTTCGGCCGCATATCCAGCAACCCTGGGCGGAGGAGGTACCGGGCCGCTTTGACGGTGACGGGCGCCGTGCTCAATATGGGAACGAGCGCGCGGGTGTAGCTCAATGGCAGAGCAGAAGCTTCCCAAGCTTACGACGAGGGTTCGATTCCCTTCACCCGCTCCATTTTCTCTAATAAAAACAAACAGTTAACTGTCTTGTCGCCCTATCCACGGCGCGCTAAATTTGTGATAGACAGTGATAGACATTTTTGGGGACTGCTTTTTTCTCTGCGCTGATAGCTCACTTGCGAGAAGAAAAAAGAAATCTTTGTACGTGGCGCAAGGTGATGGTCGCTGGAGATTCATCAAAAGCGCGTGGTTTGATCGCTTTATTTTGAAAAGCGCAAATCTGAAAAGTTTTTTTAAAAGGCTCAACTTTAAACTAGGCGTCGCGACGTCAATTACAATGACGAAAAGGAAAATAAAAACCCGTCAAACGTAAGTTCCAGTAATACGACTTATAAATACCTTCAGTAAACCTGGAGGTATTTTTTTGAGCTACGTACGTTTCAATAACGAAAGATATGAATGGTCAGAGTGGCTGAATTCACGCATTCCAGCAGACAGTGAGTTCATCTTTGTAACCCTGTCTCTGAAACAGGGTCTTCAACGTGAAGATGGTTCCGTGGCTTATCTGACTGACGACGCCGCTGACAATAACGTGAGCTGGTTTCTCAAACAGATGAACCGAGCATCTTATGGAAATGCGGCGCGTAAATACGGAAAAAAACTTCGCGTCATTGACAGTGCGGAAGGTGGATCTGAAACAGGAAAAAGACGACACCGACATTTGTTGATTGAAAAGCCATCACATCTGA
>CAMDEB010000305.1 GCA_945893085.1 Rhodoplanes serenus
GGCGCCTTCGCGCAAGCCGCCGGCCCCGAGGTGACCAAGGCCATCCTCGGCTATATCGCGCTGACCGACGCGTCGTCGCTGGTCATCGCGAAGGAGAAGGGGTTCTTCGCCAAGCACGGCATGCCCGACGTGGAGGTGGCCAAGCAGGCCTCCTGGGGCGCCACCCGCGACAACATCGTGCTCGGCTCCGAGAACAATGGCATCGACGGCGCGCACATCCTGTCGCCGATGCCATATCTGATCTCGACCGGCAAGGTAACGCAGAACAACGTCCCGACGCCGATGTATCTGATGCTGCGCTTGAATCTCGACGCGCAGGCAATCTCGGTTTCGAACGAGTTCAAGGATCTCAAGGTCACGACCGACGCATCGCCGCTGAAGGCCGCATGGGCGGCGAAGAAGGCGGCGGGCAAGGAAGTAAAGGTCGCCATGACCTTCCCCGGCGGAACCCATGACCTCTGGATGCGGTATTGGCTCGCCGCCGGCGGCATCGACCCCGACAAGGACATCGCGCTCATCACCGTGCCGCCTCCCCAGATGGTCGCGAACATGAAGGTCGGCAACATGGACGCCTTCTGCGTCGGCGAGCCATGGCCGAACCAACTCGTCAATCAGGACATCGGCTACACCGCCTGCACCACCGGCGAAATCTGGTTCAAGCATCCCGAGAAGGCGCTCGGCATGCGTGCCGCCTGGGTCGACAAGAATCCGAAGGCCGCGCAGGCCATTCTGATGGCCGTCATGGAAGCTCAGATGTGGTGCGAGAAAATCGAGAACAAGGAAGAGCTCGCCGCCATTGTCGGCAAGCGGCAATGGTTCAACGTGCCGGTGCCCGACATTCTCGGAAGGCTCAAGGGCGACATCAACTACGGGCACGGTCGCGTTGCGACGGGCACCAAGCAGCAAATGAAGTTCTGGAGCGAGCACGCCTCGTATCCGTTCAAGAGCCACGATGCCTGGTTTGTCACCGAGGACATCCGCTGGGGCAAGTTCGAGCCGACCACCGACGTCAAGGCGCTGGTCAACAAGGTCAATCGCGAAGATCTCTGGCGCGACGCCGCCAAGACTCTTTCGGTCGCGGCCTCCGACATTCCGGCGTCGTCCTCGCGCGGCAAGGAGACGTTTTTCGACGGCAAGGTTTTCGATCCGGAAAATCCAGCCGCTTACCTGAAGAGCCTCGCGATCAAGCGTGCGGAAATCGGATGAACCTGCGTGCCGCCCAAGAGTCGACTGGAGACTCCGACCGAAAACCTCGATTGGCTTGGGCGGCCTGTCCCTTTCCAAACTGGAGCATAGCGATATGAACATGCCGCTTCGCAAGACCGAGACCGCGATGGTGCTTCCCGCCAGTGCGGCGAAGGTGTTTCCATTGCCGGCGGCCAAGCGGGGAACGTTTGCGTCCCGCACGATGGCGCGCGTGCGTGACGTCGCGGCGAAGCTCATCCCGCCGATCGTCATGATCGGATTGTTGCTGATCGTCTGGCAGATCCTGTGCTCGAAGCCGGGCGCCACGCTGCCTTCGCCTTCGAAAATCTGGACCGAAGCCTACGACCTCATCGTCGATCCGTTTTTCGTCGCCGGGCCGCAGGACATCGGGCTTGGCTGGCGCGTGCTGACCTCGCTGCAGCGCGTCGCGATCGGCTACGGATTGGCCGGCGTGATCGGCATCCTGCTCGGCACTCTCGTCGGGCAATCGGTCTGGGCGATGCGGGGCCTCGATCCGATCTTCCAGATCCTGCGGACGATTTCGCCGCTCGCCTGGCTGCCGATTTCGCTGGCGGCGTTCCGCGACAGCCAGCCGTCGGCGATCTTCGTCATTTTCATCACCGCGGTGTGGCCGATCATCATCAACACCGCGGTCGGCATCCGCAACATTCCTTCGGACTATCGCAACGTCGCCGCGGTGCTGCGGCTCAACCATCTAGAGTTCTTCGTGAAGATCATGGTGCCCTCGGCGGCGCCCTACATCTTCACCGGGTTGCGGATCGGGATCGGCCTGTCTTGGCTGGCGATCGTCGCCGCCGAAATGCTCACCGGCGGCGTCGGCATCGGCTTCTTCATCTGGGATGCGTGGAACTCATCGCGGCTCTCGGACATCGTCGTCGCGCTGGTCTACATCGGCGGCGTCGGCTTCATCCTCGACCGCATCGTCGCCGGCGTCGCCACCATCGTCACCCGCGGCACGGCCGCCAACTAACGGAGCGCTGCGATGACGGCCTATCCCTACTTGAAGATCGATCACGTCGACAAGTCGTTCACCCGCGGCTCGACCGAGACCGAAGTGTTGAAGGACATCACGCTCAGCATCGAGAAGAGCGAATACGTCTCGATCATCGGTCATTCCGGTTGCGGCAAGAGCACGCTGCTCAACCTGGTCGCGGGCCTGCTCCCCGTCAGCGCGGGCTGCGTGCTGCTGGAGAACAAGGAGGTCAACGATCCGGGTCCGGATCGCGCCGTGGTGTTCCAGAACCACTCCTTGCTGCCGTGGCTGACCGTCTACAACAACGTTCGCCTCGCGGTCGACAAGGTGTTCTCCGGCACTAAGTCGCGCCAGGAGCGCCACGACTGGACCATGCACAATCTTGAGTTGGTGCAGATGGGGCACGCCAAGGACAAGCGGCCGGCGGAAATCTCCGGCGGCATGAAGCAGCGCGTGGGACTTGCGCGCGCTCTTTCCATGGAACCGAAGGTTCTGTTGCTCGATGAGCCGTTCGGCGCGCTCGACGCGCTCACCCGCGCGCATCTCCAGGATTCGGTGATGGCGATCCACGGCAAGCTCGGCAACACCGTGCTGATGATCACCCACGATGTCGACGAGGCGGTGCTGCTCTCCGACCGTATCGTGATGATGACCAACGGTCCGGCGGCCCGGATCGGCGAGGTGCTCGACGTGCCGCTGCTGCGTCCGCGCAAGCGGCTCGCGCTCGCGGCCGATCCGACCTACCTGAAATGCCGCCAGCGCGTGCTGGAGTTCCTCTACGAACGCCATCACTTCGTCGAAGCGGCCTGACGATGTCCGGCGACTTCTCGCCCGAGCAGAAACGCTATCTGGAAGGCTTCATGTCGGGCCTGCAGATCGCGCGCGCCGGGCGTGGCGCCGCCGGCAAGCCTGGCGCTGCGGTGCCGACGGGGCCGGATGCGCCGCACATCGCCGCCCAGGATCGCACCGTCGCGGCCGGCGGCAAGCTCAACGAGCAGGAGAAGTTCAAGCGCGAGCAGCATCCGTTCGACGCCTATTCGCGTCTGCAGGAGCAGGCGGCGAAGAACGAATATCCGAAGCCTGCCGATAATTTCCGCTGGCGCTACTACGGCCTGTTTTATGTGGCGCCGGCGCAGAACTCCTACATGTGCCGGCTGCGCATTCCGAACGGCGTCCTGATGCACTGGCAGTTCGCCGGATTGGCCGACCTCGCCGAGCGCTACGGCGGCGGCTTTTCGCACGTCACCACGCGCGCCAACCTGCAGATCCGGGAGATCGAGGCGAAGAACGCCGTTGCCATGGTCGAGGCGATCCAGGACCTCGGGCTTTGCTCGCGTGGCACCGGCGCCGACAACATCCGCAACGTCACCGGAACGCCGACGGCCGGCATCGATCCGCAGGAGCTGATCGACACGCGGCCCTACGCCCGTGCCTGGCACCACCACATCCTCAATGAGCGCGCGCTCTACGGCCTGCCGCGCAAGTTCAACGTCGCCTTCGATGGCGCCGGCACCATCCCGGTGCTGGAGGATACCAACGACATCGGCTTCCAGGCGGTCACTGTGCAGGACGGCTTCGGCGTCGAGCCGGCCGTTTGGTTCCGCCTCACGCTCGGCGGCATCACCGGCCACAAGGATTTTGCGCGCGACACCGGTGTGGTCGTGCAGCCGGGGGAGGCGACACGGGTCGCCGACGCCGTCGTGCGGGTGTTCATCGACCATGGCGACCGCACCAACCGCAACAAGGCGCGGATGAAATACGTGCTCGACGCCATGGGCTTCGAGAAGTATCTCGCGCTGGTCGAGGAAAAGCTCGGCGCGAAGCTCACCCGCCTGCCGCCGGATGCGATCGAGCCGCGCCCGGCGTTCGATCGCAGCGCGCATATCGGCGTGCACGAACAGAAGCAGAAGGCACTGTTCTGGATCGGCGTGGTGCTGCCGCTCGGCAAGCTGACGGCTGCGCAGATGCGCGGCCTCGCCGGCATCGCCGAGCAGATGGGCGACGGCGACATCCGGCTGACGGTCTGGCAGAACCTGCTGATCTCCGGCGTTCCGGCCGACAAGGTTGCCGTTGCCGAAGCGGCGATCGAAGCGCTCGGCCTCGGCACCAAGGCGAGCTCGATCCGCGCCGGCCTGGTCGCCTGCACCGGCAATGCCGGCTGCCGCTTCGCCGCCTCCGACACCAAGCGCCATGCCGAGGAGATCGCACGCTGGTGCGAGGCGCGTGTCGAACTCGACGGGCCGGTGAACATCCATCTCACCGGCTGCCATCACTCCTGCGTGCAGCACTATATCGGCGACATCGGCCTGCTGGCCTGCAAGGTGGAGACCTCGGAGGAGGGCGATCCGGCCGAGGGCTATCACATCCTGGTCGGCGGCGGCTTCGGACCCGACGCGGCGCTGGCGCGCGACCTGTTCCGCGACGTCAAGGCCGAGGATGCCCCGCACACCATCGAGCGCATGCTGAAGACCTATCTGGCGCGGCGCAGTTCGCGCGGCGAGAGCTTCCAGGCTTTCACCCGCCGCCATGAGATCGAAGCGCTGCAGGCGATGTTCCAGGAGCCCGTGACATGAACTCGCCGCTCCGCCTGCCGCTCGCCTCCATCGTTCCCGAGAATGCGCCGTTCACCGCCGACCAGCGGGTGTGGCTCAACGGCTTCTTTGCCGGTTTGCTCGAAGGCGACGTCGCGGCGCTGTCGCCGCAGGACGCCGCCGCGCTGATGCCGGGCGTACAGATCGATGGGAAGGGTCCGGCCGAGGAAGACGACGGCGCGCCCTGGCACGACCAGACGCTGCCGCTGCCGGAGCGCATGAAGCTTGCCGAGGGCCGTCCAGTTCGCCGCAAGCTGATGGCGGCGATGGGCCAGCAGGACTGCGGCCAGTGCGGCTACAACTGTCAGGACTACGCCGAGGCGCTGTTCCTCAAGAAAGAGGAGCGGCTGAACCTCTGCGTGCCGGGCGGCAAGGACACCGCCCGCATGCTGAAGACTCTCTACGCGGAAATCGGCGCCGAGCCGCCGCCCGCCGCAGCGCGCGCCGATGAGGGCACGGAGCCCGCACAGCCTGCGGCCGAAGCCGGGCGTTCGCGCGACAATCCGGTCTACGCCAGGTTCCTCTCGCGCACCCGCCTCAACAAGCCCGGCTCCGACAAGGAAACCTGGCACATCGAGTTCGATCTCTCCGAGAGCAGCCTCGATTACACGGTGGGCGATTCCTTCGGGCTGTATCCGACCAACGATCCGGCGCTGGTCGATGCCGTTCTGAAAGCGCTCGACGCGCCGGCCGACTTTCCGATCGGCGGGCGTATGCTGCGCGAGGTGCTGCTCGACGGCGTTTCGCTGTCGCCGGCGCCCGACATGCTGTTTCAACTGTTCTCCTATGTAACCGGCGGCGAGCGGCGGAAGAAGGCCAAGGCGCTGGCCGATGGCGGCGACCCGGACGGCGACGCGGCGACGCTCGACGTGCTCGCGGCGCTCGAAACATTCCAGGGCGCGCGTCCCGATCCCGAAGCCTTCATCGAAGCGCTCGATCCGTTGC
>CAMDEB010000306.1 GCA_945893085.1 Rhodoplanes serenus
GAAAAATGGGCTACGCAGCCCGCGCAAAACCCGTCTTGCCTGGGAGCAAGCCAACATGAAGCACGTCGCTTAAATCAAACTTGTGTCCAAAGAACCGGGCGCGGTACAGGCAACATTCCGATCGGCGAGGCCACCGGCCCGATCGAGCCGTGGCCGCCGGGGGAGGAATCCGTCGTGATGGCGTCGCCCATGCCCGAACCCGAGATCAAGCGCTCGGCGCTCGTCCCGCTGCCGGCCGAGCAACTGGACGCCAAGGCGCCGATTGTTCCCAGTGAGACCATCGCGCCGAAGGGCCAGGTCACCGGCGCCGGCCAGCGGCCGAAGACGCCGGCCGAACGTCTCGGTCTCGACGTCAAGACGCGCGCCAAGGCTGAGCGGTGCCTGACCGACGCGGTCTATTTCGAGTCGCGCGGCGAGACCAAGCGCGGCCAGATCGCCGTTGCTCAGGTGGTGATGAACCGCGTGTTCTCGGGCTTCTATCCAAATGACGTCTGCGGCGTGGTCTACCAGAACGCGCACCGTCACAACGCCTGCCAGTTCACCTTCGCCTGCGACGGCATCAAGGACGTGGTGAACGAGCCCGACATGTGGGCGCAGGCGCAGCAGATCGCGCGCGACACGCTGGACGGCAAGCTGTGGCTGCACGACATCGGCAAGTCCACGCACTACCACGCCTACTGGGTGCATCCGTGGTGGGTCGGCACCATGCGCAAGCTGTCGCAGATCGGCGTGCACACGTTCTATCGCCCGCGCCGCTGGGGCGACGGCGCCGAGGCTCCGGCCTGGGGACCGGGGTTCACCCCGGACACTGCGAAGATGTAGTCAGACTTCGATGTCGAGTCCGACATCGAGGCTCGGAGAGGAATGCGTCAGCGCGCCGGAGGAGGCGTAATCGACTCCGGTCTTGGCGATCTCGGCGATGGTGTCGAGCGTGATGCCACCCGACGCTTCGATCACCAGCCGGCCCGCCACCAGTTCGACCGCGCGCCTCATCATCGGCACCTCGAAGTTGTCGATCAGCACCACGTCGGCGAGACCGACGTCGAGCACCTCCTGCAATTGCTCGAGCGAGTCGACCTCGATCTCGATCTTTACCAAGTGGCCGACCTTGGCCTTGGCGCGCTCCAGCACCGGGCGGATGCCGCCCGCGACGCCGATGTGGTTGTCCTTGATCAGGATCGCGTCGTCGAGGCCGAAGCGGTGGTTGAACCCGCCGCCGCAGCGCACCGCGTATTTCTCCAGTGCGCGCAGGCCGGGCGTGGTCTTGCGGGTGCAGCAGATGCGGGTCTTGGTGCCGGCGGTGCGGCGGACGAACTCGGCGGTCGCGGTGGCGATGCCGGAGAGATGGCCGAGGAAGTTCAGCGCCACGCGCTCGGCCGACAGCACGGCGCGCGCATCGCCGGTGATGTGTATCAGCGCGGTCTTGGCCGCAACCGCGTCGCCGTCGCGTGCCACCGCCTTGATCTCGATATCGGGCGCAAGCCTGCGCAGCGTCGCCGCGAATAGCGGCAGCCCGGCAATGGTCCCGGCCTTGCGCGCCGCAAGCACCACGCGGCTCGGCGTTCCGACCGGGATGGTCGCGATCGAGGTCACGTCGCCAGCGCGGCCGAGGTCTTCGGCGAGCGCGCGCTCGACGGCGTCGTCGATCTCGAGCGGCGAGAGGAAGCCGTCCGGGTAAAGCAGGGATTGCACGATCGAGGCGTTCGGCATGGTCAGCTCTTCAGGTAGATCATGCGCTCGACCGCGCGGCGCGCCTTGGCGGCGATCGTGGGGTCGACCACGACCTCCTCCTTCATGTGCAGCAGGCTGTCGAGGATCTTCGGCAGCGTGATCCGCTTCATGTGTGGACAGAGATTGCACGGCCGCACGAACTCGACGTCGGGCAATTCGGCGGCGACGTTGTCGGCCATCGAGCACTCGGTGACCATCACCACGCGGCGCGGTCGGTGCTTGCGCACGAAGTCGATCATGTGCGCGGTCGACCCGGTGAAATCGGCGACTGCGATCACGTCCGGCGGGCATTCCGGATGGGCGATGATCTGCACCTGCGGATCGCTCTCGCGGACGCGCCTGAGCTCGTCGGCGGTGAAGCGCTCATGCACCTCGCAATGGCCTTTCCAGGCGATGATTTTCACCTTGGTCTGCGAGGCGACGTATTTGGCGAGATACTCGTCGGGCAGCATGATGACGCGCTCGGCGCCGAGGCTCTCGACCACCTGAACCGCGTTCGACGAGGTGCAGCAGATATCGCTCTCCGCCTTCACCTCGGCGGAGGTGTTGACGTAGGTCACGACCGGCACGCCCGGGAACCGCTCGCGCAGCAGCCGCACGTCCTCTGCGGTGATGGAGGAGGCGAGCGAGCACCCCGCGCGGCTGTCGGGGATCAGCACGGTCTTGTCGGGATTGAGGATCTTCGCGGTCTCGGCCATGAAGTGCACGCCGGCCTGCACGATCACCTTGGCGTCCACCTTGGTCGCCTCGCGCGCGAGCTGCAGCGAGTCGCCGACGAAATCGGCGACGCAGTGGTAGATTTCCGGTGTCTGGTAGTTGTGCGCCAGGATGACGGCGTTGCGCTGTTTCTTCAGCGCATTGATTGCCTGGATGGTCGGCGCGAAGAACGGCCACTCGACCGGGGGTATGACGTTCTTGACTCGCGCATAGAGGTGCGCGGTGGCGTGCTCGACGTCGGCGTTCCATTCCAGCGCCGGGGCGGGCAGCGGACCGAACCGGTCCAGGGCCGACCGGCCGGGCGTCGCGGTCCGCGGCGGAAAACGTTGCTCGGTCAGCGGACCCAAGGTTTCCACGAACGGCATCGTCACCTCCATCGTATATGCTCATATTGAGCATATTTAGGGGCCAAAACATCCGGCCCCGGGGGCCGGCGCATCATCTCCAGCTCGAAGCGATATTCTCATTCCGAGCAAATCAAATATAACACTTCGCTCCCAGCCCCGCCAGTCCCCTGCGGACGATCAGCCATGCGTCCGGTAGATCGTTGCCATCAGCAAGTTTCACTTTGGCGCGTTGCAGCGAGCCCCTATGTTCGCACGACCGCGCGTGACGTCTTGCGCGGTCACCCCGGAGCATCCGATGTCGACTGCGCCGTTGAAGCTCACAAGCTGGCGCACGCCCGCGGTGCTCGTTGCCGCCGGGTGCGTGATCGCACTGCTTAGCTTCGGCCCGCGCTCGGCGCTCGGCCAGTTCCTGACGCCGCTGTCGTTCGAGCGCGGCTGGGGACGTGACGTGCTGTCGTTCGCGCTGGCGGTCCAGAATCTGCTGTGGGGTTTGGGCCAGCCGCTCGCGGGCGCGGTCGCCGATCGCTTCGGACCGGTGCGGGTGTTGTGCACCGGTGCCGTGCTGTATGCCATCGGCCTGGTCTGGATGGCCTATTCGTCGACGGCGCTGACGCTCGATCTGTCCGCTGGCGTCCTGATCGGCTTCGGGCTGTCCGGCTGCTCGTTCCCGATGGTGGTCGGCGCGCTGGGCAAGCTGGTGCCCGAAAGCTGGCGCAGCTTTGCATTCGGCGCCGGCACGGCCTCGGGTTCGTTCGGTCAGTTTCTGTTCTCGCCGCTGGCGCGCGCGCTGATCGACGCCTTCGACTGGAAGGTGGCGCTCCTGGTGTTCGCCGGGATGATGCTGCTGGTGCTGCCGCTGTCGCTGATGCTGGCGATGCCGAAAGATGCGCCGCGCCCAGGCGCCGCCCCGCCGCAGCCGTTGAAGCATGCGCTGCGCGAGGCCTTCGGCCATCGCAGCTACGTGCTGCTGGTGCTGGGCTTCTTCACCTGCGGCTTCCAACTTGCCTTCGTCACCGTGCACCTGCCGTCCTACCTGCTGGATCGCGGCCTGACCGCGGAGGTGGGCGCATGGACCATCGGCATCATCGGGCTGTTCAATATCGTGGGCTCGCTGTCGTCCGGCTGGCTGGCCGGGCGCATGCCGAAGCGCTACCTCCTCTCGATCATCTATTTCAGCCGCGCGCTCTCGATCGTTGCTTTCATTGTTCTACCGGCGAGCACGACCACCACGCTGATCTTCGGCGCCATCACCGGCCTGCTGTGGCTCTCCACGGTGCCGCCGACCTCGGGCCTGGTGGCGCTGATGTTCGGCACGCGCTGGCTTACCATGCTGTTCGGCTTCGCCTTCTTCAGCCACCAGGTCGGCGGCTTCCTCGGCGTCTGGCTCGGCGGGCTCGCGTTCGAGAGCACCGGCTCCTACGACGTGGTGTGGTGGCTTTCGGTGTTCTTCGGCGTGGCCTCGGCAATCATCAACCTGCCGATCGTCGAAAAGCCGGTGGTGCGTGCCGCTGAGGCCAACGCAACCGCATGACAAGCGCGCTCACGTCCTGGCGCACGCCCATCGTCATCCTGACGTGCGGCTGCCTGATCGGGATGATTGGGTTCGGGCCGCGCTCGGCGCTTGGGTTCTTCCTGACGCCGATGTCGGAGGCCAAAGGCTGGGGCCGCGAAGTGTTCTCGCTGGCGCTGGCGATCCAGATGCTGCTGTGGGGCGCCGGTCAGCCATTGGCTGGCGCCATTGCCGACCGCTTCGGATCGATACCGGTGCTTTGGGTGGGCACCGTGCTCTATTCGATCGGTCTGGCGGCGATGGCTTATGCGTCGACGCCGCTGGAACTCCACTTCACCGCGGGCGTCATGGTCGGCTTCGGCCTGGCCGGCTCCTCGTTCACGCTGGTGATCGGTGCCTTGGGAAAACTGATGCCTGAGCAGTGGCGGTCGGTCGCCATCGGTGCCGGAACGGCAGCGGGTTCATTCGGGCAATTCCTGTTCTCGCCGCTCGCGGTCGGCTTGATCGACGGTTTCGGCTGGCAGAGCACGCTGCTGATCTTCTGCGTCATCCTGCTGCTCATCCTGCCGCTGTCGCTGGCGCTTGCTGTCCCCTCGGCCGGAGCGGCACGGTCGCCCCACGCACCGCCCCCACAGTCGGTCACGCAGGCGCTGGCTGAGGCATTGGGCCATCGCAGCTATGTGCTGCTGGTCGTGGGCTTCTTCACCTGCGGCTTTCAGCTGTTCTTCATCAGCGTTCACCTGCCGGCCTACCTGGTCGATCGCGGCCTGCCCGCCGAGATCGGCGGCTGGACGCTGGCCGTCATCGGCCTGTTCAATATCGTCGGCTCGCTGTTCGCCGGCTGGCTTAGCAACCTGATGCCGAAGCGCTATCTGCTCGCGGCGATCTATTTCGCCCGCGCGCTCGCGATCGTCGTCTACATCCTGCTGCCGCCGAGTTCGATTGCGACGTTGATCTTTGGCGCGGTCATCGGCCTGCTCTGGCTGTCGACGATTCCGCCGACCTCAAGCCTCGTCGCGCTGATGTTCGGCACGCGCTGGCTCACCATGCTGTTCGGCTTCGCGTTCTTCAGTCATCAGGTGGGCGGCTTCCTCGGCGTGTGGCTCGGCGGCTTGCTGTTCGAGCGCACCGGCTCCTACGACGTGGTGTGGTGGCTCTCGGTGCTGTTCGACGTGCTCTCCGCCATCATCAATCTGCCGATCGTCGAACGGCCGGTGGCGCGCCCCGCGGTCGCTGCGGCGTAGCTGCGCGGCTGGCTTGCGAAAATCGGCGCCGCGCGCCACAAATCCGCGCACTTTGCGCCGCAGTTTTTACGGCGCACGTCTGACGGGCGACGATGTGGGGAGGGGACGTGGCGAAATTCAAGGCGATCGTGATCGAGAAGGCCGACAAGGGTCAGACGGTCGGCCTCGGCGAATTCGATGAC
>CAMDEB010000307.1 GCA_945893085.1 Rhodoplanes serenus
CTCGCCGCTGGCGCGCGCGCTCGTCAACAAGAAGAAGGGCGACTCGGTCGAGGTCGTCACGCCCGGCGGCGCCAAGGCCTACGAAGTGGTCAAGGTCGACTGGCGGTAGCCGCTGGACGCTCGCTTCCCTGCTTCCAGGACAGTATCAAATTACGTCATGGCCGGCCTTGTGCCGGCCATCCACGTTTTGCTTTGCTGGTCTGAAGCAAGGCGTGGATGCCCGGGACAAGCCCGGGCATGACAACGCTGCCGGGGTAACATGAAGTTCGGTATCTTCGATCACGTCGACGACGCGGGCGTGCCGCTCCAGCAGCTTTATGAAGACCGGCTGACCGTCGCCGAAGCCTACGATCGCGGCGGCTTCCACGGCTATCACGTGGCCGAGCATCACACGACGCCGCTCGGCGGCGCGCCGTCGCCATCGCTGCTGCTCGCCGCTGTCGCGTACCGCACCAAGCGGCTGCGGTTCGGCCCGCTGGTCTATCTGCTGCCGTTCCACCATCCGCTGCGCCTGATCGAAGAGATCTGCATGCTCGATCAGATGAGCGGCGGCCGTTTCGAGCTCGGCATCGGCCGCGGCGTGTCGCTGTGGGAGACCAAGGCCTACGGCCTCGATTTCACCCAGACCCAGGCGATGTACCACGAGGCATATCAGGTGCTGCTCAAGGGCCTCGGCGCGGACGAACTGACGTTCGAGGGCCAGTTCTATCGCTTCCAGAATCAACCGATGATCCTGCGGCCGATCCAGCGCCCGCACCCGCCGCTGTGGTACGGCATCACGCTGCCGAGCCAGGCGGAATGGCCGGCGGCCAACCACGTCAACGTCGTGGCGCTCGGCCTGCGCGAGACCACCAGCGCCAGCATCGCCGGCTATCGCGAGGCCCGCACCCGTCTCGGGCTCGATCTCAACGGCACGCTGTACGGCACCAGCCGGCACATCGTCGTCGCCGACACCGACGCGGAGGCGTTGCGGATCGCCCAGGCCGCCTATCCGCGCTGGCGCGAGAGCTTCCGCTGGCTGTTCCGGCGCAACAACGCCGAGCCGCGGGTGATCAACATCTATCCGCCGACCTTCGACGAATTGCAGGCGCTGGACAACGGCATCGCCGGCTCGCCCGCCACCGTGCGCCGCTTCATCGAAGACGAGCTGCGGGCCAATCCGATCAACTATTTCGTGCCGCAGATGGTGTTCGGCGAACTGAAGGTGGGGGACGCGCTGCGCTCCATCGAGCTGTTCGCGCGCGACGTCATGCCGGCATTTTCCAGCGCCAAGGAGCTCACATGACACGCTCGATGATTGGCAAGCACCGGCGCATCTGGGCGCTGGCGGCGATGTTCGCCCTCGCCCTGCTCCCGGCCACGGCGGACGCGCAGTCCTACCCGAACAGAACCATCCGCATGATCGTGCCGTCGACGGCCGGTTCGCCGACCGACGTGCTGGCGCGGCTCTTGGCGCAGCGGCTGTCGCTGACGATCGGCCAGAGCGTCATCATCGAGGACAAGCCCGGCGCCGGCGGCGCCATCGGTACCAAAGCCGTCATCGGTGCCGACCCCGACGGCTACACGCTGCTGTTCACCGAGGGCGGCAAGCATCTGATGACGCCGGCGCTCTACGACAATCTCACCTACGACGTGGTCGCCGATCTCGCGCCGGTCGCGACCGTCGGCGGCGGCTCGTTCGTCATGGTGATCGCGCCCGACGTGCCGGCCCGCACGGTGAACGAATTCATCGCCTATGCCAAAGCCAATCCCAACAAGCTGAACTTCGGCTTCGGCCAGGGCACGCTGCCGCACATGCTCGGTGAATCGCTCAAGGCCACGACCGGCGCCGATATCGCCAGCATCCCCTACAAGGGCGGCGCGCTGGCGGTTGCCGACATGCTCGGCGGCCGCATCCAATTGAACTTCGGCACCACCGCGACGCTGCTGCCGCTGATCCAGCAGGGCCGCGTGCGCGCGCTCGCCGTCACCAGCGCGGAGCGCAGTCGCGACCTGCCCGATGTTCCGACCATGGCCGAAAGCGGATTCCCGGGATTGCAGCTGAACTTCTGGATGGCGGTGTGGGCGCCGGCGAAGACGCCGCAGCCGATCGTCGACAAGCTCAATGCCGAGATCAACGCCAGCCTGAAGTCGCCCGAGCTGATCGCCAGCATGACGAAAACCGGGTTTTCGCCAATGCCGCAGTCGGCGCGCGCGTTCGAGGCCCAGATCGCGGTCGAAGCGCCGAAGTGGGTGG
Source organism: Rhodoplanes serenus (assembly GCA_945893085.1). Classification (GTDB taxonomy): domain Bacteria; phylum Pseudomonadota; class Alphaproteobacteria; order Rhizobiales; family Xanthobacteraceae; genus Z2-YC6860. The sequence continues at coordinate 2,237 of CAMDEB010000307.1, forward strand.
CGGTGGCGAAGACCTCGGGCGTCAAGGGCGACTGAGGCGAGCGCGGCTAGGGCGCGCCCTTCAGCTCCATCGGCACCATCGCCGCGTCCTTGGAGTTGCGCAGCGTCAGCGAGGTCTTCACGTTGCGCACGTGCGGCGCGGCGGTGAGCTCGGCGACGAACGCCTGGAAGGTCTTGAGGTCCGGCGCGACGCACTTGAGCACGAAGTCGATCTCGCCCGACAGCATCCAGCACTCGCGCACCAGCGGCGCCTTGCGCACGAAGTCCTCGAACGCCTTGAGGTCGGCCTCGGCCTGGCTCGACAGGTGGACCATGGCGAACACCGTCACCTCGTAGCCCAGCACCTTCTCGTCGAGCAGCGCGCGGTAGCCCTTGATGTAGCCGGCCTCCTCCAGCGCCCGCACCCGCCGCAGGCAGGGCGGCGCCGAGATGCCGACCCGCCGCGCCAGCTCCACATTGGTGATGCGGCCGTCGTCCTGCAGCTCTTTGAGGATTTTCCAGTCGATGGTGTCGAGACGGGCGGGCACGGGCTTTCCTTGGGATCTCGCACCATTCTTAGCCTGAAGCGGAGGTAGCGCGAAAGATTATTGCGCGGGCATGACCGGCGTGCCCCGCCTGCGGCGTGCGGTCTGTGGAGTCTAGGGTTGCGTATCTTGCATGGCTCCTTCCAAGGCTTACATTGCCCGACGGGGGATGACGGCCGGCGCCAAGCCGGCCAGGCGCCCTCCTCGCGCGCGACAGGCCGACATTTCGGCCTGCACTGAGGAACCGATGTCCAGGATTACCCACGCCAAGCTTGTCATCATCGGCTCGGGACCGGCGGGCTACACCGCCGCGATCTATGCGGCGCGCGCGATGCTTGAGCCGATCCTGCTCCAGGGCATCCAGCCCGGCGGGCAGCTCACCATCACCACCGACGTGGAAAACTATCCGGGCTTCGCCGACGTCATTCAGGGCCCCTGGCTGATGGAGCAGATGCAGAAGCAGGCCGAGCACGTCGGCACCAGAATGATCACCGAGCACGTCACCCATCTCGATCTGTCACGGCGGCCGTTCAAGATCGACTGCGACTCCGGCGACGTCTACTACGCCGAGGCCGTGGTGCTCGCGACCGGCGCGCAGGCGCGTTGGCTCGACCTGCCCTCGGAGCAGAAGTTCAAGGGTTACGGCGTCTCCGCCTGCGCCACCTGCGACGGCTTCTTCTACAAGAACAAGGAAGTGCTGGTGATCGGCGGCGGCAACACCGCGGTCGAGGAGGCGCTGTTCCTGACCAACTTCGCCTCCAAGGTGACCGTCGTCCACCGGCGCGACTCGTTCCGCGCGGAAAAGATCCTGCAGGACCGGCTGTTCAAGAATCCGAAGATCAGCGTGATCTGGGATAGCGCGCTGGAAGACGTGATCGGCAGCGAGAACCCGCTCAAGGTCAAGGGCGTCATCCTGCGCAACATCAAGACCGGCACGCTGACCGAAAAGATCGCCGACGGCGTGTTCATCGCCATCGGCCACACCCCGGCAACCGAATTGGTCGCAGGCAAGATCGAGATGAAGCCGAACGGCTACGTCTGGACCGCGCCGTACTCGACCGCGACCTCGGTGCCCGGACTGTTTGCCGCCGGCGACGTCACCGACGAGATCTATCGCCAGGCGGTCACCGCCGCGGGGCTCGGCTGCATGGCCGCGCTCGAAGCCGAGCGTTTCCTCGCCGCCCATGCCGAGCAACGGCACGCGGCCGAATAGGATTGGCGCCCTGCCGTTTGCGCGGGCGAAAAACAATGGATTGGGACAAGCTGAAGGTTTTTCACGCTGCCGCCGAGGCTGGCAGCTTCACCCACGCCGGCGAGCAGCTCGGGCTGTCGCAGTCGGCGGTGTCGCGGCAGGTGAGCGCGCTCGAGCAAGAGCTTTCGGTCTCGCTGTTCCACCGCCACGCGCGCGGCCTGATCCTCACCGAGCAGGGCGAATTGCTGTATCGCACCGCGCACGAAGTGTTCATGAAGCTCGAGTCGGCACGCGCGCAGCTCTCCGACAGCCGCGAGAAGCCGCACGGCGAGTTGAAGGTGACCACCACGCCCGGCATGGGCATCCACTGGCTGACGCCGCGGCTCGGCGAGTTTCTCGACCTGTATCCGGACATCCGCGTCACGCTGATCACCACCGATGAGGAACTGGACTTGGCGATGCGCGAGGCCGACGTGGCGATCCGGCTGCGCCAGCCGACCCAGCCGGACCTGATCCAGCGCAAGCTGTTCTCGGTGCATTTCCACGCCTGCGCGTCGCCGGATTACCTCAAGCGGTTCGGCACGCCGCATTCGTTGGAAGAGCTCGACGAGCACCGGCTGGTGGTGCTCGGCGGCTCGACCGTGCCGCTGTATTTCGAGAACCGGAAGTGGCTGGCCGAGGCAGGCCGCAACGGCAAGGCGGCGCGCACGCCGCAACTGCTGATCAATAACGTGCTGGGCTTGCTGCGCGCCTGCCAGCGCGGCGTCGGCATCGCGCTGCTGCCGGATTATCTGGTCGAGGAAAACGGTGGCCTGGTGCAGCTTTTCGGCGAGGACGACGCGCCCGGACTCGACGCCTATTTCGTCTATCCGGAGGAGCTCAAGTCGGTCGCGCGCGTGCAGGTGTTCCGCGACTTTCTGGTGAGCAAGGCGCAGCGCTGGAACTTCTGACGCGCAAGATTTACTATTTTCGCGCGAGCTTTTGGAAAGCCAGTCCCACTTTCTCAGATCACGCAGGTGTGTGTGGGCAATGATTGCGGGGGCCGCATGGCTGTCATGCGGCCCTTTGCGTTGCGCGCATGGCAACAGCGCCGCATTATCCAGGGGCTGATGGTGCTCGGTTGTCGCATCCCCCCAGATTAAGCAATCGGGCGCGGTCAGCAGTTCCCCTCTGGAAGGTGATTGTCGGCCTCCCGCGCCGACATAACTAAAGCCGGGCCCTCACGGGCCCGGCTTCCTATTTCAGCAGCATCGTCGCGATAGCGATCGTCAGACGTAAAGCCGTTCACCCTCGAGTCCCTTGTACAGACCCGCGACATATTCGCCGTAGCCGTTGAACAGCAGGGTCGGACGCCGTTCGCCGGTGCCGATCAATTCCTCGCTCGCCTGGCTCCAGCGCGGATGCGACACCTCCGGGTTGACGTTTGCCCAGAACCCGTACTCCGAAGCTTGCAGGTCTTCCCAATAGCCCTTCGGCCGCTTGTCGGTGAAGCTGACGCGCACGATCGACTTGATGTGCTTGAAGCCGTACTTCCACGGCACCGCAAGGCGGATCGGCGCGCCGTGCTGCTTGGCGATCGGCTTGCCGTAGGCGCCGGTCGCGAGGAACGTCAGCTCGTTGGTCGCCTCGGCCATGGTGAGGCCTTCGACATAGGGCCAGGGGAACCAGGTCTGCCGCTGGCCCGGCGCGATCGACTTGTCGAGGAAGGTCTCCATGCGGACGTAAGTGGCCGACGACAGGGGCTTCGCAAGCTCGACGA
>CAMDEB010000308.1 GCA_945893085.1 Rhodoplanes serenus
CTGTTTTTCTTTATCGTCGGCCGCAACGGCTTCCGAAAATACATCGTCAACTGGTTCGCCTCGCGCGAGGCGCGGCTGCGCGCGCTGAAAATCCTCAACGACATCGAAGACAACCTGAGCGGCTATCTGCTCGTGGTCACGGCGATCAACCTGTCGCTCGGCCTGGTGACCATCGGCATGGCTTATGCGCTCGGGCTGCCCGCTCCGCTGCTTTGGGGCGCGCTGGCGTTCGGCTTGAATTACATCCCCTATGTCGGCCCGGCGATCATGTACGTCCTGCTGTTCGTGATCGGGCTTGTGACCTTTCCGACGCTGCTCGGCGCGTTGCTGCCGCCGGGGATCTTCATCGCGGTGACCTTGGTCGAAGGCCAGTTCCTCACCCCGGCCATCGTCGGCCGCCAGGTGCTGTCGGTGCATCCGCTGGCGATCTTCCTGGGGATCGCGTTCTGGGCCTGGCTGTGGGGCCCGATCGGGGCGTTCCTGGCGATGCCGATCCTGATCATCGGCCGGGTCGCGCTCGATCATCTCTATCCGCGGGTGAAGACCGAACTGCCCGGGTGAGCGTCCACGCTCAGACGTGCTCGTGAATCACCGCGGTCCGCACGTCGTCCTCGATCAACCGCCAGATGTGGTCGACGTAGGCGACGAACTCGGGCGTCCGCTTGATCCCAAGCGAGCGCGGCCGCGGCAGCTTGATCTCGACGCATTCCTGCAACCGCCCGGGCCGGCGCGCGAACACCAGCACGCGATCGGACAGGAACACCGCCTCGTCGATCTGGTGGGTGACGAACAGCACGGTCTTGCGCCCCTGCTCCCAGATGCGCAGCAGCTCGGTCTGCATGATCTCGCGGGTCTGCGCGTCGAGCGAGGCGAACGGCTCGTCCATCAGCAGCACTTCGGGATCGATGGCGAGCGCGCGGGCGAGGTTGACGCGCTGGCGCATGCCGCCGGACAGCTGGCGCGGATAGTAATTCTCGAAGCCGTCGAGCCCGACCAATTTCAGCAGGTCCAGCGTGCGGCGCTTCTCCTCGGGGCCGGTGCGGCCTCCGACCTCCGGCCCGATCATCGCGTTGGAGAGCACCGTGCGCCAGGGCAGCAGATTGTCGGTCTGGAACACGAAGCCGCGGTCGTTGCCGGGTTTGGTCACGACGCGGCCGTCGATGATCACGGTGCCGGAGCTTGCAGGCTCCAGCCCCGCGACGATGCGCAGGAACGTGGTCTTGCCGCAGCCGCTCGGGCCGACCACGGAGATGAACTCACCGCGCTCGACCTCGAGCGCGATGCCGCGCAGCGCTTCCAGATCGCCGAACCATTTGTTCAAACCGGTCACTTCGACCTTGCGCGTCATGGCTAGTCCCGGGTCCAGGGCACGAGCCGGCGCTCGATCGAAGTGAAAGCCGCCGTCATGGCGATGCCGGCGACCGCCAGCACGATCACGCCGGCGAACAGCTCCGGCATGTTGAAGGCGTCCGCCGACTGGCTGATCAGCCGGCCGAGGCCGGCGCGCGAGCCGAACAGCTCCGCCACCACCACGCCGATCAGGCCGCGGCCGATGCCGAGCTTGAGCCCGGCGAGGATGAACGGCAAAGCCGAGGGCAGCGATACCTTGAAGAAGATCTGCTGCTGGGTCGCGCCGAAGCTGCGCAGCATTTCGATCAACCGCTCGCTGGTGGTTCGCAGGCCTGCTTCGGTGTTGATCGTCACCGGGAACAGCACCAGGAAGATCACCACCAGCACCTTCGACCAGATGCCGATGCCGAGCCACAGGATGAACAGCGGCGCCAGCGCAATGGTCGGCGTGGCATAGAGACCGGAAATCCACGGCTGCATCGCTTGCTTGAACGACGGGCTGTTGGCCATGCCGAAGCCGATGGCGATGCCGAGCACGCTGGCGATGACGTAACCGATCGCGAATTCGGCTGCGCTGATGGCGACATGGCGCTCCATCTCGCCGCTCAGGGTCAGCTCGTAGATCGCGTTCACGATCTGCGAGGGTGCGGCGAGGAACAGCGCGTTGGCGACCAGGAACCGGCTGATGATCTCCCACAGCAGCAGACCGCCCACGACCGACAGCGTGCCAGCCAGATTGTTGCGGCGGACCCCTTCCCACATGTCAGTCGGCGACTTGCGTCACGCCGGCCAGGAACAGGCGGTCGACCGCAAAATCCTTCGGCAGATCGCCGAGGCCCTTCAGCGCATCGGTCAGCTTGCCCACCAGGGCCTTCGACACCTTGCCGGTCGGCTCGAAGAACTTGCCGCCGATCAGGTAGTCGTAGGCCTGCTCGCAGTCCTCGATCTTCAGCTTGCTCACCTTGTTCAGGATCTGCACCGCTTCGGCGCGATTCTTGGTGTCGTACAGCCAGGCGATGCTCTGGTCGTAGACTCCGACCATCTTCGCCAGCGTGGCCTTGTTGGCCTCGGCCCACTTGGTGTTGATGGCAATGCCGGCGAACGGCATGTCCACATATTCGTTGATGTTGCCGAGATTATTGAAGCCCGAGGCCTGGGCGTTGAAATTGAACGGCGGAGTGAGGATGGCAGCGTCCACCGCCCCTGATTGGAGCGCGGCAAAGCGGGCGGAGGTCGCCCCGGCAAAGGTCATGTCGAACTCGCCCGGCTTGACGCCGCCCTGCTCCAACATCCGCTCGACGTAGATGCGGGTGATGTCCTTGGCGCCGCCGACCGAGACCAGCTTGCCCTTGATGTCCTTCATGGCCTTGATATTCGGCTTCGCCATCAGCGCGTACGGCGGCCGCTGGATTTCGACGCGCAAGATCGCCACCGGCGCGCCCTTTTCGGCAGCGCGGATCGGATCGACCAGCCCCGAATTGGTGCTGACGTTCAGCGAACCCGCAGCAAGCTGCTGGATGACCGAGGCATTGGACTGGGCATGCACGATGTCGGGCGTGATACCGGCCGCGACGAAGTAACCCTTCTCGACTGCGACATAGGTCGCCCAGCTGTTGGCGGACGAGGAACCGACCGATCCCATGATGACAGCGGTCTGCGCGACGGCCGGCGTGGCCATCAATGCCAGAGCAAGGAACCACATGGCATGTGTCAAACGTGTCATCGTCCCCTCCGTTGGTTCTCAGTTGCTCAGCTTGGTCACACCCGGTAGCACCAGTTGCTCGGTGTTGAACGGCGTCGGCAGGTCGCCAAGCTGCTGCAGGGCGGTGACCAGCGCGTTCATCTTGGTTTGCGAGATCGTGCCGGTGCGCTCGAAGAATGTCCCCTTTGCGAAAAAGTCGTAGGCCTTCTCCACGTCCTCGGTCTTGATCCTGCTGACTTCGGCCATCATCTTGACCGCCTCCGTGCGATTCTTTTCATCGTAGAACCAGGCGACGCTGTTGCCGTGCGCGGTGAGAATCCGCTGCATGATGGCTTGGTTCTTGGCGGCCCAGTTGCGGTTGACCACGGTGCCCGAGAACGGCAGTTCCGGCGCGTAGTCGATGGTGAGACCGAGCTCGTTGAAGCCCGCGGCGGTGGCGTGGAAATTGAACGGCGGCAGCAGGATCGCGGCATCGACCGCTCCCGCCTGCAGCGCCGAGGCGCGCGCGGACGTCGCGCCCGCGAACACCATGTCGAACTCGCCGGGCTTGACGCCGTGCGGAGCGAGCATGCGCTCGACGTAGATCTTGGTGATGTCCTTGGGACCGCCGAGCGAGATGGTCTTGCCCTTGAGCTCCTTCAGGCTCTTGATGCTGGACTTCGCGGAAATCGCATAGGGCGGCGCCTGCACCTCGAAGCGCACGATCGCGAGCGGCGCGCGCTGGGCGATGGCGCGGATCGGATCGACCAGGCCGGTCGACATGGTGATGTCAAGCGACCCCGCGGCGAGCTGCTGCACAAGATTTGCGCTCGACTGCACGTAGACGATATCGAGCTTCAGATTTTCAGCCTCGAAGAATCCTTTCTTGATGCCGATGAACACCGGCCAGAGGTTGGCCGAGGCCGAGCCGACGGTGCCGACGGTCACGGTGTCCGCCGCGCGGGCGGCCGGCGAGAGAAGCAGCGCAAATCCCAGCAGCGCAAGCTGCGCAGCGCGAAGCAAGCTCGTCATGATCCGCCTCCGATCTATCTTTTCTTGGCCGATTTCCGTTTTGCCGACCCGCCGCCCTGCATTTGCGCACGATAGTGTCGTGCAATTTCCGAGCCAGTCGCCTTCCAGACCTTCTTATGCTTGCAGATGTACTTCAGCGCCGCATCCAGCGCGCCGATCCGGTGCGGCACGCCGATCAGATAGGGGTGGATGGCGATCGCCATCACCCGTCCGGACTTGGCGCCCTCCCGATACAGCACGTCGAACTGATCGCAGATCATCTGCCGGAACGCGTCGGCGGAGTTGAAGCGCCGCTCGATCGCGCCCTTGTCGTTGAGCTGCTGGGTGTAGGGCACCGACAGGATTTTCCGGCCGTGATCCAACGTCATCTCATAGGGCTGATCGTCGTTGCACCAATCGCAGACGTATTCGCAGCCGTTCGCCGCCAGCAGATCGACCGTGTCCCAGGTCTCCGCCAGGCCCGAGCTCAGCCAGCCGGTCGGACGCTTGCCGGTCGCCTTCTCGATGGTGGCGAAGGTGTTCTTGATGATCTTCTCTTCCTCGCCGGGGCCGGCTTCGTTGAGACGGCGGGTGTTGCTCTCATTGTGGCCCATCCACTCCCATTTGCGCTTCTCGCCCTCCTCGATGATCCGGGGATGCTCGACGCAGAGGTTGCTGTTGAGCGCGACGGTGCCGCGGATGCCGTACTTGTCCAGCACGTCCATGATCCGGAACACGCCGACGCGGTTGCCGTAGTCGCGCTCCGTCCACATCGGCACGTCGGGGATCTTCATGTTGGCGTAGCCGCCGGGCTTTTCCTCCAGCGAGAAATATTCGATGTTCGGAATGATCCAGAGCGCCACGTGCGCGCCGTCCGGCCATTCCAGCCGGGGCCGGTCGATGATCGGCGAGTAAGGAAACGGACCGTACGAACGCGGCTTCATGTCAGCTTGCTTTCCTCACGGCCTGTCCACCGAGCTGGGCCACCACCTCGTCGATGTGCAGCACGTCGGCGTACTTGTGGTGCATGTCGAACAGGTTGACCTTGTGCGACAGCACGCTGCGGTCGAAGCAGCACTCCTCCACCAGCACGACGTGGAAGCCGTTCGAATAGGCGTCGACCGCGGAGGCGCGCACGCAGCCAGACGTGCTCTCGCCGCAGACGATGACGGTCTGGATGCCGAGCTGGGTCAGATGCGCCATCAGCGGCGTGCCGTAGAAGCCGCTGGCGCGCTGCTTGGTGATCACGACATCGCCGGGCTGCGGCTTGAACTCGGCCTTGATGGCGTAGAGCTCGGGATTCTTCGGCACGTTCTTGCGCTTGGTGGCGGTCACCGCGCTCGGCAAGCTGTCGGGCCTGGTGTCGCCGGTGGTGTAGAAGATCGGGATGCCGGCCGCGCGCGCGGCGGCGAACAGGCGCTTGGTCGGCTCGATTGCCGCATAGGCGTATTCGCCGCAGGAGCTGGCGTAGGTCTTATGCAGCTCGGCCACCGGCTTGGCGCCGCCCTGATAGGCGAGCTCGTAAAGGTCGATCGCAAGCAGCGCCGGCGCGGGCCCGACGAAGGTCTTGCGGGCATAGTGGGTGTAGATCTCCAACACCTCCGGCGAAACGATGTCTTTCCAGCAGTGATCTTCAAAGTCGTCGGCCATCGCATGCT
>CAMDEB010000309.1 GCA_945893085.1 Rhodoplanes serenus
GGCGATGATCGCGTCCGAAATCCCGATCTGGGCGGAAGCGGTCAACATCGCCGGCGTCAAGCTGCAGCAGTAGGCTCGGCGGGCGTTACGCAGCCCGGCCCAGGATGCGGGTGAAGCTCGCCCGCACCTTGTCCTGCGTCTCCGCCAAATGAGCATCGAGCGTGGCAAAATCCGGTACGTCGGCGGCCCGCGCCAGTAGACCGAGCAGCCCCGCACCCGCAGCTTTCGGGTCGAATGGCCCGGGCAGGCAGAGCCGCAAGATCTGCGTCAGGTTGTGATGCAGCCGCGCCGCCGGACGCAGGATGTCGGCCTCCTCGACCGGCAGCAGGCCGAGCCGGAACGCCTTGTCGAACACGCGCGCGGTCGAGGTGTCGAGGATGTCCGGCTTGTCGGCGGCGTGCACCAGTTGCAGGTATTGCGCGATGAACTCCAGATCGATCAGCCCGCCGGCTGCGTATTTGAGATCCCAGCGCGTGCCCTCGCCCTTTTCCTTGGCGATCGCGCGCCGCATGTCGACGACGTCGGCCGCAACCTGCTCCGGATCGCGCTTGCGGCATAGCACAGCACGGATCACCGCCTCGACCCGCGCGGCAAATTTGGGCGGCGCGGAAACCACGCGCGCGCGCGTCAGCGCCATGTGCTCCCAGGTCCAGGCTTCGGTCTCCTGGTAGCTCTCGAACGAGTCGATGCGGGTCGCAACCGGCCCGGAGCGTCCGGATGGGCGCAGCCGCATGTCGACCTGATAGAGCGCGCCGTAGTTGGTCTGCGCCGAGAGCGCGCTGATCATCCTTTGCGTCAGCCGCGCGAAATACTGCGACCCATAGAGCGGATGCGGGCCGTCGGATTGCGGGTCCGGCGTATCGAAATCATAGACGATGATCAGATCGAGGTCGGAGGTCGCCGTCATCTCGCGACCGCCGAGCTTGCCGAACGCCAGCAACGCGGTGTTCTGGCCGCCGATGCGGCCGTGGTTTTCCGCAAACCGGGCCTCGACCGTCCAGTGCAGCGCGCGGATCACCACGTCGGCGAGCCTCGCGAAAGCGTCGCCGGCCTGCTCGGCCGAGACGGTGCCGGACAGGATGCGCGCGCCGATCAGGTACATGTGCTCCTGGCCGAACAGGCGCAGGCGGTCGAGCAGGTCCTCGTAGGTCCGAGCCTCGCCGAGCGAGCGTTCGAGCTCGGTGGCGAGCTTGGTCTCGTCCGGCAATGCGCCGAAGAAGCTCGGCTCCAGCAGCGCATCCATCGCCTGCGGGTAGCGCGCCAGAATATCGGCAAGCCGAGGAGCTGTGCCGAGCGTGAGCGCGACCAGCGCGACCAGATCGGGATTCTGCCGCAACAGCGAGAACAGCCGGCCGCCGCCCTGCAATCCGGTGAGGAAGCGGTCGAACGCGCCGAGCGCGCCATCCGGACTCTCCGAGCGCGACAGCCGGTCGAGCAGCAGTGGCACGATCTCGGCGAATTGCGTGCGGGCAAATTCGCCCTTCAGCGACGGATACGCGCCCGCAAGCCAATGCCGCACCACCGCCGATGCTTCGAGCGGCTTGCGGAAGCCCATGGCGGTGAGCCGCTCCAGCGTGTCGCGGTCGTCAGCCTTGGCCGGAAAGGCCAGCGCGCGGCTCTCGCCGCGTCCTGGCGTGTCCTCGAACAGCCGCGCGTAGTGGCGCTGCACCTTGCGCAGGTGGCCGAGCAGCGCCTCGGCGAAGGCATCGCGATCCTTGAAGCCGGCGAAGCGGGCAAACCGCTCCAGCCCCTCGCGCTCCGACGGCAGCGTATGGGTCTGCTCATCAGCGACCATCTGCAGCCGGTGCTCAACCGTGCGCAGGAACTGGTAGGCGGCCGCGAGATCCGTGCGCGCGTCCTTGCCGATCCAGCCGCCCTCGGCGAGCACGGCGAGCGTCGCCAGCGTATCGCGGCCGCGCAGCTCGGGATGGCGGCCGCCGGCGATGAGTTGCTGAGTCTGCACGAAGAATTCGATTTCGCGGATGCCGCCACGGCCGAGCTTGATGTTGTGGCCTTCGACGGCGATGTCCTCGTGGCCCTTGTAGGCATGGATCTGCCGCTTCATCGCCTCGATGTCGGCGACAGCGGCGAAGTCCATATACTTGCGCCAGATGAACGGCGCGAGCTCCTTCAGGATCGCTTCGCCCGCCTCGATGTCGCCGGCGCAGGCGCGCGCCTTGATCATCGCAGCGCGTTCCCAGTTCTGGCCCATGCCGCCGTAGTAGTTGAGCGCCGCGTCGGTCGACACCGCGATCTGGGTCGAAGCCGGATCGGGCCGCAGCCGAAGATCGACGCGGAACACATAGCCGTCGGCGGTGCGCTCTTGCAGCAGCTTCACCAGGCTGCGGGTGATGCGGACATAGAGCGCCGCCACCTCCTCGTCGGCGGCGACGGCGAGCGCCGCGCGGTCATAGAACACGATTAGGTCGATATCGCTCGAATAGTTCAGCTCATGGGCGCCCATCTTGCCCATGGCGAGCACGATGTAGCCGCTGCCCACTTCGGGCCGCGAGCGATCAGCAGGCTTGATCCGGCCGCGGCGGGCGGCGTCGCCAAGCAGGAACCGCACCGCGGACGCAACCGCCGTGTCGGCGAGCTCGGTCAGCGTCCGCGTCGTCCGCATCACCGGCCAGACGCCGCCAATGTCGGCGAGCGCGATCAGCAGCGCCGCTTCGGCCTTCATGAGGCGCAACAACCGCATTGCTTCGCTCTCGTCGCGGGTTGCCGCGACCGCGCGCGAAATCTCGGTCAGCACATCGGCCAAATGCTTGTCGGGATCGCATTCGAGCAAGGTTATGAGCCGCGCCGGCTCGGCGGATGCCAGCTCCCATAGGAACGGCGAACCATCCGCCAGGCCTAAGAGCAATGCCTTAACTTTGGGCGACGCGGCCACCAGACGCTTCAGCGCCTTGCCCGCCTCGGTGCGGCCGATTTCGGCAAGCCACTGGCTGAGACGTGCGCGCGCATCCTTTGCCGCGACCAGTCGCGGCGCATCGACAACCGCCCCGGCCAACCTCGCCTTGGTGATCGCAACGTGTTTGATCTGCTTGGGCTTGGCCGCAGGTCTAGCGACTCGCTTCGCCGGGCGTTTCATGCGGCAGAACTAGCCCAGACCCGGGCGAAAAGGGAGGCCGAACCTTACTCAGGCAGCGTCGGCATTTGCGGACCGCCGCGCGGCAGCGCCAGCACCGCCTTGAGGCCAGGCTGGTTGTCCTCAAGCCTGAGTTTGCCGCCGTGCAGCCGCGCCACGGCCGCGGCGAGACTGAGGCCAAGCCCGGAGCCCGGTTCGGAGCGACTCTGCTCAAGCCGCACGAAGCGCTCGACCACGCGGCCACGATCGGCCACGGCGATGCCGGGGCCGTGGTCGCTGACCGTCAGGAAAACATGGTCGCCCTCGCTTCGCGCCCCGACCACGATCTCATGCGGCGCGCCGTTCGCCGCGGTGCGGCCGGGATTGGCATATTTGATGGCGTTGTCGACGAGATTGGCGAGCGCTTGGGTCACCAGCTCGCGATTGCCGCGAATGAGCCCGGGGCTCGTGGCCTCGATCTTCAGGGTAAGGCCCTTCTCATCGGCCAGCGGATCGTAGAGCTCGCCGACGCCGCGCACGATCTCGGCGGTGTCGAATTCGGTCATCGGCGTGGTCGCCTCGCCGGATTCGGCGCGCGCGATCATCAGCAGCGCGTTGAAGGTGCGGATCAGCTCATCGGATTCCTCGATCGTCGCCTCGAGCGCGGCGCGGTAGTCGGCCTCACCCTTGCCCGCGCGCAACGCCTCCTCGCTGCGGTTGCGAAGCCGCGTCAGCGGGGTCTTCAGATCGTGGGCGATGTTGTCGGAAACTTCGCGGAAACTCTTCATCAGCGCCTCGATGCGCTCCAGCATGGCGTTGAGATTGACCGCCAGCCGGTCGAACTCGTCCGAGGTACCGGCCACCGGCAGCCGCCCCGACAGATCGCCGGCCATGATGGTGCGCGAGGTTTCGGTCATGGCATCGACGCGCCGCAGCACGCGGCGCGCGACGAAGAACCCGCCGGCCAGGCCCAGCACGATCACCAGCGCGATCGACCATTGGCCGGCCGCGATAACGATGTCGTAGAGCCGCTCACGCTCGTCGAGATCGCGGCCGACCAGCAGGCGGAACCCGCCGGGAAGCTGAAACACCCGCACCAGGGCGTGGTGCTCGGTGCCCTCGGCGTCGTCGAGGCGCCGATAGGCGGTCTCCGCCCAGCCCGCCCGGTCCAGCACGCCCTCCGCCAGCGAGCCGACGTTGCCGGCGAGCCCGTCGCCGGTGAAGGTGGTGACGAGATAGAGGCTCGATCCAGGCCGGCGGGCCCGGGCATCGATGATGAACACCAGCCGCCGGATGCCGCCCTGAGTGTACTGCTCGGACAATCCGGTGATTTCCGCATCGACCGTGCGCGTGATCTGCTCGGTGATCAGGCGGCGTGTGTTCCAGGCGAAATAGCCGAGCAGGAAGGCCGCAAACAGCGCGAACACCGTCAGATAGACCAGCGTTAGCTTGAACGCCGTGGTGCGCAGCAGCTTGCCGGCCGCGGTCCGCGGCGGGCCATGCAGCCAATGCGCTATGCACGCGCGCGGTCGATCCCAGAGCCGCCGCAGCCACGAGCCGCGTGGAGCGATGTCGCTCGACGCCCCGGCGTCACGAGACATGACGACGTCATTTGTCACGGATCATGTACCCCGCGCCGCGGATGGTATGCAGCAGCGGCTGCGCAAAGCCTTTATCGATCTTCGAGCGCAGCCGCGAAATATGCACGTCGATGACGTTGGTCTGCGGATCGAAGTGATAGTCCCACACGTTTTCGAGCAGCATGGTGCGGGTCACGACCTGGCCGGCGTGCTTCATCAGGTATTCGAGCAGGCGGAATTCGCGCGGCTGCAACACGATCTCGTCCTTGCCGCGCGACACCCGGTGCGACAGCCGGTCGAGCTCGAGATCGCCGACGCGATAGACCGTCTCCTCGCCGCAGCCGCCGCGGCGGCGCGCCAGTACCTCGACACGCGCCAGCAGTTCGGAGAACGAGTACGGCTTCGGCAGATAATCGTCACCGCCGGCGCGCAGGCCCTTCACCCGGTCATCGACCTGGCCGAGCGCGGAGAGAATGAGAATGGGGGTTTCGATGCCCTTGGCGCGCAACTCGCCGATCAGAGAGAGACCGTCCTTCTTGGGCAGCATGCGGTCGACGATTAGCACGTCGTAGGCGCGATCGGCCGCGAGGGCAAAGCCCTCCTCGCCGTCGGCCGCCTGATCGGCGATGTGGCCGACCTCGCGGAACGCCCGCGCGATATAGTCGGCGGCGTCACGGTCGTCTTCGACGATGAGAAGGCGCATGGCGATCCGCTCGATGACGGCCGAGTCTAGCGGATTCGACCGGTCCGCGCTCGGCCGCGTCGGACCGCGACAAGGAAAAGGGGCGGCGGATTGCTCCGCCACCCCTCGACCGACCTCGCTCCCGGCGGGGGCGACGAATACCGGGGCGCCAGGCACGGTATGAGTGGGGACGGGCTTTTGACCCGTCCCCCGGGTTCGCTCCGCCGGCGGGGGCGACGAATGCCGACGGGACGTCCCGATCAAGTGCGCCGCGCCCGTGAAACGCATACTCACAACACAGCCACGGGCGCGGCGTTAACTCACGTTTCGCGCTTACGCACGACCGAGCGGGA
>CAMDEB010000310.1 GCA_945893085.1 Rhodoplanes serenus
CGGTGTATTCGCCGCCGAGCGCCTGCTCGGCGACCTTCGCCATCGCGGCAGCGACCTGATAGCCGTAGGTGCCGACTTGCGACGTGGTCCAGCGGATCGACTTGCGCTGCTGCGCGTCGGCCGGTTGCACGCTCGCAAGGCCGGTGACAAATACAAGTGCCAGCGCAGACGACGTGGAGATAATGGCAGTTTTCGTCTTCATCGATGTCCTCCCAGGACTACGTTGTTGCGGCCGGAGCTGCCGCCGCCCCGTTGAGTCCATCATCGCCGACAATGGCACTGGCGGATAGCCTCAAAGATGAGCAAGGCCTTCCGCAGCCCGCGAACCAACTTTGCCCGGCTTCAGGGGTGCTGTGCAACCGATTGAAATATCTGTATTTTCGCGGCGTGCGGCGGATTGCCGCCGCAGGAGGTGGTGATGGGCGAGAGTGCGATTCTGGTCGAGCGCCGCGCAGCCTTCCGCATCATCACGCTGAACCGGCCGCAGCGGCTCAATGCCTTCACTGTGGCGATGCATCAAGAGCTGGCGGCGGCGATCGCCGACGCCGAGCGCGATGAGACCTGCCGCGCGCTGATCCTGACCGGTGCGGGCCGCGCATTCTGTTCCGGCCAGGATCTGAGCGAGCGGATCACCGCATCCGGTGAGGTGATCGTGCCGGGCGAAGCGCTCGAAAAATATTACAATCCGCTGGTGCGCAAGCTGCGTGCGCTGCCGTTCCCGGTCGTCGCCGCGGTCAACGGCATCGCCGCCGGCGCAGGCTGCAACGTCGCGCTCGCCTGCGACATCGTCCTTGCCGCGCGTTCGGCGACGTTCACGCAGGTGTTTGCCCGGATCGGGTTGAGCCTCGACGCCGGTGGCAGCTGGCTGCTGCCGCGGCTGATCGGTCAGGCGCGCGCGCGTGGCCTGGCGCTGCTCGCCGAGCCGCTGTCCGCGGAGAAGGCCGAAGCCTGGGGCCTGATCTGGAAGGCGGTCGACGACGATGCGCTGATGGCCGAGGCCGAGAAGCTCTGCGGGCACTTCGCCACCGCGCCGACGGTGGGGCTCGGCATCATCAAGCGCGCGCTCGACGCCGCGGAAGACAACGATCTCTCGACTCAGCTCGACCTCGAGCGCGAGCTGCAGCGCGAGGCCGGGTCGCATTCCGATTACGCCGAAGGTGTCCGCGCCTTCATGGCGAAGCGGAAACCGGTGTTCACGGGGAAGCGGTAGTCTCGTGTCCCGGGCGAGCAAAGCGAGACCCGGGACCCAGCGCAAAAAAGCATTTCCTTGGCCCCTGGGTCCCGGATCGTCGCGTGCGCTTCGCGCCCGCTCGTCCGGGACACGAGAGCAGTTACGCTCCCAACCCGCCCTTCTCCTCGATGAACTTCGCGATGTCGGCGACACCATCGCCGCTGCGCAGATTGGTCAGCACGAACGGCCGCTCGCCGCGCATCTTCTTGGCGTCGCGCTGCATTACCTCGAGCGAGGCACCGACGTGCGGCGCCAGATCGACCTTGTTGATGACCAGCAGGTCGGAACGCGTGATGCCCGGTCCGCCCTTCGAGGGAATCTTGTCGCCGGCCGCGACGTCGATGACATAGATGGTGAGATCGGCAAGCTCCGGCGAAAACGTCGCCGCCAGGTTGTCGCCGCCGGATTCGATCAGCACCAGGTCGAGGTCGGGAAACTTCTTTCGCATGTCGGCGATGGCGGCGAGATTGATCGAGGCATCCTCGCGGATCGCGGTGTGCGGGCAGCCGCCGGTCTCGACGCCGGCGATCCGCTCGGGCGCAAGCGCGCCGGAGCGCACCAGGAATTCGGCGTCCCACTTGGTGTAGATGTCGTTGGTGATGGCGGCGATCTCGAAGCGATCGCGCAGCCGCTTGCACAGCGCGTCCATCAGCGCGGTCTTGCCGGAGCCGACCGGACCGCCGACGCCGACGCGCAACGGGCCGTGCTTGTTGGAAGCGCTCATGAGCGGAACAGCCTCGTGTACTGGGTTTCATGCAATAGGCTTGCCAGATCGGCGCGGAACGCGGCGCTGCCGACCTGATCGAGTGATGTCGTCAGAGCGCGCTGCGCGGTCGCGAGCACGAGGGGTTCCAGCGCGGCGAGGACGCGCTGGCCGTCGGTCTGGCCGAGCGGCACGAGCCTGACGCCTGCGGAAATCAGATTGGCAGTGACGGCGTGCAGATAGGCATGCAGCGCCGGCTCAAGCGCGATGCCATGACCGCCGGCTGCCACTCCGACCGCCACCGGATAGGCCACCGGCCCGGCCCAGACCGCCTGCAACCGGTCGAGCGCCGCGCAGGGCCACGCCGCCTGCGTCGCCTCGATAAAGGCGTTGCCCTGAGCCGTGGTCTCCAGATGGCGCTCCTTCGACGGAGCGAAGGCCGCGGCCAGCTCGGTTACCGCATGCAACGCCTCGTCGTCGCCATCGGCCGCAGCTCGATGGGCGTGCGCAAAGAACACCGCGTCGCAGAAGCCGCCGCCCTCGCCGATCACCGTCGTCAGCCAGCGCTGCAACGCCACCGCATCGGCGATGTCGCCGGCCTCGACCGCCCACTCGATGCCGCTGGAATAGGAGAACGCCCCGACCGGATAGGACGGCGACAGCCAGGCCATCAAGCGGTAGAGCGCCTCATGCGCCATGATCATGCCCGTGGTGGTCGTGTCCGTGATGATGATCGTGCGCCGGCGCCGCCGACTCCGGATCGAACGGCGCCTCCAGCGGCGTGAGCGTCGCGCCGAGCCCACCGAGCATCTCCTCCAGCACGTGATCGCGCCGGATGCGGAGCCGATCGCCGGCGATCTGCACGTCGGTGTGGCGGTTGCCGAGGTGCCAGGCGAGCCGCACCAGCGCGAGCGGCGTCCTGGCGGCGATCTCGACCAGCGGCTCCGGCAGGCCCGCGACCATGACGATCGAACCGTCATCGAGCACGATGCCGTCGCCGTCGCGCAGCGCGACCGGTTCGTCGAGGTCCAGCAGAAATTCGCCCTTGCCGCCGGTCAGCACGATGCGGCGGCGATGCCGGTCGCCGGAATCCAGCACGACCCGGTCGACCGCGGTCGCCGGATTCCAGTTGCCCGCACGGCAGATGGCCCAGCCGCGCTTCACGTTGGCCCCGCGCAAAAGGCGGCCCATAATGGCCGGGACGAATTCAGGGAGACTATCATGTCGCAGACTAGCACCCTCAAGGGCAAATATTCAGCCGCCGGCGAGGGCAACATCTATGCGCGCGCCAACACCGCAACCTGCAAGGTCACCGCGGGCGACACCGACGGCACGTTCGAGATCTTCGACGAGCAGTGCAAGCCGGGCTTCGAGTCGCGCCTGCACATGCACTTGAAGTCGTTCCAGGTCTGCTACGTGGTCGACGGCAGCGGCGAGTTCCAGCTCGGCGACGAGGTGTTCCACGCCAAGAAGGGCGCCTGCGTCAACATCCCACCGGGCTTGGCGCACAAGGTCGGCTCCAAGGAGGGCATGCGGATGCTGATGGTCTACAGCCCGCCCGGCCTCGAAGGCATGATGGCGGCGATGAAGGCGCTGAGCCCGGAGCACCTCGCCGACGGCGCGCTGACCAAGAGGATACTGGCCGAGCACGACACGATCGTCCTCGGCGAAGGCGCCGGCAGCAGGGGCACGGGCTCGGTGTTGGGCTAGCTCCATCGTCAGAACAGGAAATACCGCTGCGCCATCGGCAGCACCTCGGCCGGCGCGCAGGTGAGCAGCTCGCCGTCCGCCGTCACCTCGTAGGTTTCCGCGTCGATCCGGATGTCCGGCGTCGCGCCGTTGTGGATCATGCTTTTCTTGGAAATGTCGCGGGTGTGCTCGACCGCGACGAACTGCTTGTCGACGCCGAGCTTGCGACGCAGGCCGCCGCGCAGCGCCGCCTTTGACACGAACACCAGCGAGCTTGCGGTCAGCGCCTTCCCATAGGCGCCGAACATCGGCCGGTAGTGCACCGGCTGCGGCGTCGGGATCGAGGCGTTGGGATCGCCCATCTGGGCTGCGACGATCGAGCCGCCCTTGATGATGATCTCCGGCTTGACGCCGAAGAACGCCGGCGACCACAGCACCAGGTCGGCGAGCTTGCCCTTCTCCACCGAGCCGATGTGCTTCGACACGCCGTGGGCGATCGCCGGATTGATGGTGTATTTGGCGACGTAGCGCTTGACCCGCGCGTTGTCGTTGTCGCCCTTCTCCTGCTTTAGCCGGCCGCGCTGCTTCTTCATCTTGTCGGCGGTCTGCCAGGTGCGGATGATGACTTCGCCGAGCCGGCCCATAGCTTGCGAGTCCGACGACATCATCGAGAGCGCGCCGAGATCGTGCAGGATGTCCTCGGCGGCGATCGTTTCCTTGCGGATGCGGCTTTCGGCGAACGCCAGGTCTTCCGCGATCGACGGGTCGAGATGGTGGCACACCATCAACATGTCGAGATGCTCGTCGATGGTGTTGCGGGTGAACGGCCGGGTCGGATTGGTCGACGACGGCAGCACGTTCTTCAGGCCCGCGACCTTCATGATGTCGGGCGCGTGGCCACCGCCGGCGCCCTCGGTGTGGAACGCGTGGATGGTGCGGCCCTTGAACGCCGCGATGGTATCCTCGACGAAGCCGGATTCATTGAGCGTGTCGGTGTGGATCATCACCTGCACGTCGTAGTCGTCGGCGACCGACAGGCAGCAATCGATCGCGGCGGGCGTCGTGCCCCAGTCTTCGTGCAGCTTGAGCGCACAGGCACCGGCCTTGACCATCTCCTCCAGCGCCGCCGGGCGCGAGGCGTTGCCCTTGCCGGCAAAACCAAGATTGACCGGAAACGCATCCGCCGCCTGGATCATGCGGCCGAGGTGCCACGGCCCCGGCGTGCAGGTGGTGGCGTTGGTGCCGGCCGCGGGACCGGTGCCGCCGCCGAGCATGGAGGTGACGCCCGACATCAGCGCCTCCTCGACCTGCTGCGGGCAGATGAAATGGATGTGGGTGTCGAAGCCACCAGCGGTGAGGATTTTTCCTTCACCGGCGATGATCTCGGTGCCCGGGCCGATGACGATCGAGACATTCGGCTGGATGTCGGGATTGCCGGCCTTGCCGATACCGAAAATCCTTCCGTCCTTGATGCCGACGTCGGCCTTGACGATGCCCCAGTGATCGAGGATCAGCGCGTTGGTGATGACGGTGTCGACCGCACCCTGCTTGTTGGTCACCTGCGACTGGCCCATGCCGTCGCGGATCACCTTGCCGCCGCCGAACTTCACCTCCTCGCCGTAGGTGGTGAAATCCTTTTCGACCTCGATGATCAGATCGGTGTCGGCGAGCCGCACGCGGTCGCCGGTGGTCGGTCCGAACATGTCGGCATAGGCGGCACGTTTCATTCTCACGGACATTGTCTAACTCCCTTTGAGCCAGAACGGGCCGACAGCAAACACCACGAACTGAAAGCCGAATGTCAGAAAAAGCAAAATACCCCAAACAACATAACGAGAGAGCTTCATCACTAGAGAGCGATGTCCTCGGTAGTAGATGGTAAAACCAATCTCTGGATGCTGCTTTTCAACACCTACGAGATAATCATTTAAGACACCTATGGTCCTATCGAGCGCTGAAGTCCTTAGAGCTCCAGCTAATACAATGAATGGAGGAATGAACGATATGAGTTCGACCAAAATCGGTCGAGTTTGCGTGAAAATAAAAACGTAAACA
>CAMDEB010000311.1 GCA_945893085.1 Rhodoplanes serenus
GCAAAAGCTTCTCGATCCGTTCCGCTTCTGCGAATCGTTCGTCGACGTGGAATCGAAGGTCGGGAGAAAATTTTAAGTTAACGCGATGCGCGATCTCGCCGCGCAGGTAGCGCTTGTTGTTCTCCAGCGCCTCGACGACGGCCTCGGCGTCGCGGCCGCCGAGCGGCATCACATAGATCGTGGCGAGGCGCAGGTCGCCGCTCATGCGCACTTCCGGCACGGTGATGAGATGGCCTTCGAGCACCGGGTCGTGCACCTCGCCGCGCGTCAGCATGTCTGAGATGGCGTGGCGGATCAGCTCGCCGACGCGCAGCGCGCGCTGCGAGGGGCCGGCGGAATGTTCGCGATGGTTTTTTTTTGCCATGAAAAAGACTCTCGTCATGCCCGGGCTTGTCCCGGGCATCCACGTCTTCGGTCATCGATCAAAGCAAGATGTGGATGGCCGGGACATAGGCGAGCGAAGCGACGCCGTCTTCGACGGCTATGCCCGGCCATGACCGTGGTTAGAGCGAGCGTTGCACCGTCTCCACCCGGTAGCATTCGATAACGTCGCCAGGCCGCATGTCCTGATAGTTCTCGAAGGCCATGCCGCACTCCTGGCCGGAGATCACCTCGCGGGCGTCGTCCTTGAAGCGCTTGAGCTGCGACAGCTTGCCGTCGTGGATCACGACGTTGTCGCGGATCAGGCGCACGTTGGCGCCGCGCTCAACCTTGCCGTCGGTGACGCGGCAGCCGGCGATCTTGCCGACCTTGGAGACGTTGAAGATTTCGAGGATCAGCGCGTTGCCGAGCATGGTCTCGCGCCGCTCCGGCGTGAGCAGGCCGGACATCGCCTTCTTCACGTCGTCGACGAGGTCGTAGATGATGTTGTAGTAGCGGATCTCGACGCCGTCGCGTTCGGAAAGCTCGCGCGCTTCCTTGTGGGCGCGCACGTTGAAGCCGATGATCGCCGCGCCCGTCGAGTGCGACAGCGTCACGTCGGACTCGGTGATGCCGCCGACGCCGGAGTGGATGACCCGCGCGGCCACCTCGTCGGTGCCGAGCTTATCGAGCGAGCCGACGATGGCTTCGAGCGAGCCCTGCACGTCCGCCTTGACGATGAGCGGGAAGTCCTTGCGGCCTGTGGTCTTGAGCTGCGACATCATCTGCTCGAGCGAGCCGCGCATGCCGGTGTTGCGGGCGGTCGTATTCTCGCGTTTCTGGCGCACGCGGTAATCGGTGAGTTCGCGCGCGCGCGCTTCGCTCTCGACCACCGCAAGCCGGTCGCTGGCTTCGGGCGTGCCGGTGAATCCGAGAACCTCGACCGGAACCGACGGGCCGGCCTCCTGCATGGAGACGCCTTTGTCGTTGACCAGGGCCCGGACGCGGCCCCATTCGGCGCCGGCGACGATGATGTCGCCGACATGCAGCGTGCCGCGCTGGATCAGCACGGTCGCCACCGGACCGCGGCCGCGATCGAGCTTGGCTTCGATCACTGTGCCTTCGGCGGCGCGGGTCGGATTGGCCTTGAGGTCGAGGATTTCGGCCTGCAGGCCGATCATCTCCAGCAGGCGATCGAGGTTCTGTTTCTTGGTCGCCGAGACTTCGACATCGACGACGTCGCCGCCCAGCGATTCGACTTGAATTTCGTACTGCAGCAGTTCGCTGCGCACGCGCTCGGGCTTGGCGTCCGGCTTGTCGATCTTGTTGATGGCGACGATCATCGGGACCTTCGCCGCCTTGGCGTGATTGATGGCCTCGACCGTCTGCGGCATGACGCCGTCGTCGGCGGCCACCACCAGAATGACGATGTCGGTGACCTTGGCGCCGCGGGCGCGCATTGCCGTGAACGCGGCATGGCCCGGCGTATCGATGAAGGTGATCTTGCCGTGGTTCGGCGAATCCACCTGATAGGCGCCGATGTGCTGGGTGATGCCGCCGGCCTCGCCGCTGACCACGTTGGTCTGGCGGATGGCGTCGAGCAGCGAAGTCTTGCCGTGATCGACGTGGCCCATCACGGTTACGACCGGAGCGCGGGACACCAGCGTCGCCGGATCGTCGGCGACGTCGAACACGCCTTCCTCGACGTCGGATTCCGCGACGCGCTTGACGGTGTGGCCGAGTTCCTCGGCGATGAGCTGGGCGGTGTCGGCGTCGATCACGTCGTTGATCGTCGCCATCTGTCCCTGCTTCATCAGCAGCTTGATGACATCGACCGAGCGCTCGGCCATGCGGTTGGCGAGATCCGCGATGGTGATCGCCTCCGGGATCGTGACCTCGCGGATGATCTTTTCCTTCGTATCGTTGTGCTGATCCTTCATCTGCCGCCGGTTGCGGCGGCGGAAGGATGCGTCGGAACGCTCGCGGACCTCGTCCGCGGTCAAGGCGGTGACAAGCGTGAGCCGGCCGCGCGTCTTCTCGGTGGTCACGGCGGCGCGCGTCGGCCGCTTCGGCGGCGGCGCGGGACGGGCGGGGCCGCCTCCGGGTCCGCGGCGGAAGGTGCGCGGCGCTTCTTCTTCTTCGGCTTCGAGCACCGGACGCCCGGCGGGCCGCGCCATCGTCGTTTCAGTCTCGCCGAAGCGCTTCTTGGCGACCTCGTCGGCCTTGCGCTTGGTTTCTTCGTCGTGCTTGTGACGCTCGTCCTCGTCGCGCTTGCGGGCTTCCGCGGCTTCGCGCTCGGAGCGCTCGCTCACCTCGCGGATCGCGCGGCGGGTAGCCTCTTCCTCGGCGATCTTGCGTTCCTCGGCCTCGCGTAGGCGGGCATCGCCCAGCGCATGCGCCCGGCGGTCGCGTTCTTCGTCGGTCAGGGTGCGCAGCACCACGCCGGATTTGGCGGCGGGCGTCGTCGGGGCGGCGGCGGGCTTCGCCACCGAGGCCGGTTTTGCGGGGGCGGCCACGGGCGCCGGACGCTTGGCGACCGGTGGGGCTTCGACCTTGGCGGGTTCCGAATCCAGGGCGCGACGCTTCTTGACCTCGACGACCACCTGCTTGCTGCGGCCATGGCTGAAGCTCTGGCGCACGACGCCAGTCTCAGTCCGCCGTTTGAGCGACAACGTCTTCGAGCCGACGCTCAGTGTCTTGTTGCCGCCAGGGGTCTCCGTTTCAGCCATTCGATTCCGATCCTAAACCTTTGCTGCGGGGCGAAGCCTTCGCCGCGACGCCCGCATCGCCGGTCCGAAAGCGCTCCAGGCGCTCAAAACGCGCCAAAAACGTGTCACTCGCGGGTCCGGCAATCAGCGCTGCATGTACCACATTTGACCGGCTCAATGCCAAATCCAATTGGGCCGAATTGAACGGTTTGACGACCACGATCCGCTCGGCGTCCGGTCGCGAGCGCAGGATGCCGGCAAGCTTTCGGACGCCGTCCAAGCTGGCGTCGGCGGCATGGATGAGGCCCACCACCCGGTTCTTGGTCAGCGCCGCCTCGACCTTGGCGAAGCCCGCCACGACGTAGCCAGCCTTGCCGGCGATCGCCAGGGCATCGAGCGCCGCACGGACCAGCAGGCGTTCGGTCATCTCGCCGAGGTCGGCGGGCACCTTCACGTCGCGCTTGAAGCTGCGGGCGAACACCTTGCGCGTGACGGCGTCGGTCAGCACCGCCTTGTTCGCGGTGATCCAGATGCCGCGGCCCGGAAGCTTGCGCTTGAGGTCGGGCACCACGCCGTCCGGACCCACCACGAAGCGGATCATGTCGGCTGTCGGCTTCACGGTGCGGGTGAGGACGCAAAACCGTTCCGTGCCGGGCCCGCTGTTGTGCGGGCCGGCATCGAGCTCGGCTTCGGAGATGCGCGCCAACATCGCGATTGACGTCCTTTAGGCAGTTGTCTCGATGGTTTCGGCGGCGGGCTGCGCGAGATCGGCCTCGGTGATCCAGCCGGCCTTGACGCGCGCCTGCATGATCATCGCCTCGGCCTCCTCGCGCGAAATGTCCTCGAGGAAGCCGGCGTGCTTGATGTTCTCGCCGTCCTTGCGCTCGCTCCAGCCGACCAGATCGTCGGTGGCGCAGCCGGCAAGATCCTCGACCGTCTTGATCTCGTTCTCGCCGAACGTGACCAGCCTCACCGTGGTGACACCGGGAACGTCCCTGAGCGCGTCGTCGACGCCGAGCTCAATGCGCTTGGTGTCGAGCTCGGCCTCGAGCTTGCCGAGGTAGTCGCGCGCGCGGTTCTGCAACTCGGTCGCGGTCTCCTCGTCGAAGCCTTCGACGCTTGCGATTTCTTTTTCGTCGATCATTGCCAATTCTTCCACCGATGCGAAGCCTTCGGAGGCGAGCAGCTGGCCGACCACTTCGTCGACATCGAGCGCCTCCATGAAAATCTTGGTGCGCTTCTGGAACTCGGCCTGCCGGCGCTCCGACTCCTCCTGCTCGGTGAGGATGTCGATGTCCCAGCCGGTGAGCTGCGAGGCGAGACGCACGTTCTGGCCGCGGCGGCCGATCGCGAGCGAAAGCTGCGCGTCCGGCACCACCACCTCGATGCGCTCGCGGTCTTCGTCGAGCACCACCTTGGCGACTTCTGCCGGAGCCAGCGCGTTGACCACGAAGGTCGCGATGTCCTGCGACCACGGGATGATGTCGATCTTCTCGCCCTGCAATTCGTTGACGACGGCCTGCACGCGCGAGCCGCGCATGCCGACGCAGGCGCCGACCGGATCGACAGAGGAATCGCGCGAGATCACGGCTATTTTCGCCCGCGATCCGGGATCGCGGGCAACCGCCTTCACCTCGACGATGCCGTCATAGATTTCCGGCACCTCCTGCGCGAATAGCTTGGCCATGAACTGCGGATGCGCGCGCGACAGGAAAATCTGCGGCCCGCGCGGTTCGCGGCGCACGTCGTAGATGTAGGCGCGCAGCCGGTCGCCGTTGCGCATGGTCTCGCGCGGCAGCATCTCGTCGCGCCGCACCATCGCTTCGCCCCGGCCGAGATCGACGACGACGTTGCCGTATTCGACCCGCTTGACGATGCCGTTGATGATGTCGCCGATGCGATCCTTGTACTCCAGGAACTGCCGGTCGCGTTCGGCCTCGCGCACCTTTTGCACGATCACCTGCTTCGCCGACTGCGCGGCGATGCGGCCGTACTCCAGCGGCGGCAGCGTGTCGGCGATGGTGTCGCCTACCTGGGCGGCCGGATGACGCTTGCGCGCGTCGTCGAGCGTGATCTGGTTCGACGTATTTTCGACCGCCTCGACCACCAGCAGGTGGCGGGACAGCCGCAGCTCGCCGCTTTTCGAATCGATCTCGGCGCGCACTTCGGTCTCTGCGCCGTAGCGCGATCGCGCCGCCTTGGCGATCGCGTCCTCCATCGCGGTGATCACGATGTTACGGTCGATCGACTTTTCGTGGGCGACCGCATCGGCGATCTGCAAAAGCTCGAGCCGGTTGGCGCTGACAGCCATTGCTCACTCTCCCTCATGATGGGCGCGACCCGGGTTTTCGCCGAGCGTGCGCCGAAACTGGTTGTGCCGGTGGGATGAGCCCGCCGGATTTTTACGCCGGTCGCGCGGCCGGTCATGGTCGCGCGGTTCGGATTCCGAATTGGTTTCGCGTTCGGCCTGCTTGCTGCGCCGGAGCGCTTTGGCGACCAGCGCGTCGGTGAGCACAAGCTTGGCGTCCGCCATGTCCTCGATCCGCAACGACACCTCGACAACCTCATCGGGCTTGGCGTCGTCGCGCCGAACG
>CAMDEB010000312.1 GCA_945893085.1 Rhodoplanes serenus
CCGGGCGACCAAGGCCGAGGCGGTGCATCCGGGCTACGGCTTCCTGTCCGAGCGCGAGGCGTTCGCCACTGCGCTGGTCAAGGCGGGCATCGTCTTCATCGGGCCGAACCCGAAGGCGATCGCCGCGATGGGCGACAAGATCGAGTCGAAGAAGGCCGCGGCCAAGGTCAAGGTCTCGACCGTGCCCGGCCACCTCGGCGTGATCGAGGACGAGAAGCAGGCGATCAAGATCGCCGAGGAGATCGGCTTCCCGGTGATGATCAAGGCCTCCGCCGGCGGCGGCGGCAAGGGCATGCGGATCGCGCATTCGCGCGACGAGGTCGCCGAAGGCTTCACGCGCGCCAGGTCCGAGGCCAAAGCCTCGTTCGGCGACGACCGGGTGTTCATCGAGAAGTTCATCGTCAATCCGCGCCACGTCGAGATCCAGGTGCTGGGCGACAAGCACGGCAACGTGATTTATCTCGGCGAGCGCGAATGTTCGATCCAGCGCCGCAATCAGAAGGTGGTGGAGGAGGCGCCGTCGCCGCTGCTCGATGCCGCCACCCGCAAGTCGATGGGCGAGCAGGCGGTCGCGCTGGCGAAGGCTGTGGGCTACGACAGCGCCGGCACGGTGGAGTTCGTCGCCGGCCAGGACCGCAGCTTCTTCTTTCTCGAAATGAACACCCGGCTGCAGGTCGAGCATCCGGTGACCGAGCTCATCACCGGCATCGACCTGGTCGAGCAGATGATCCGCGTCGCGGCGGGCGAGCCGCTCAAGATCAAACAGGGCGACGTGAAGCTCAACGGCTGGGCGGTGGAGAGTAGGCTCTATGCCGAGGATCCGTACCGCAACTTTCTGCCCTCGATCGGAAGGCTCACCCGATACCGGCCGCCAGCGGAGACCAGCATCGACGGCGTCACCGTGCGCAACGACACCGGCGTCACCGAAGGCGGCGAAATCTCGATCTATTACGATCCGATGGTGGCCAAGCTCGTCACCCATGCGCCGACGCGCGAGCAGGCGATCACGGCTCAGGGCTACGCGCTCGATGCGTTCGTGGTCGACGGCATCCGCCACAACATCCCGTTCCTGTCCGCGCTGATGCAGCATCCGCGTTGGCGCGCGGGCAAGCTCTCGACCGGCTTCATCGCCGAGGAGTATCCCGATGGCTTTCATGCGACGCCGGCTGCGGGCGCCGTCGCCGAGACCATCGCCGCGGTCGCAGCGGCCATCGACCATGTGCAGGGCGAGCGCAAACGCCGCATCTCCGGGCAATTGACCGGGCGCGAGGTGACGCGCGAGCGCCGCCGCATGGTCCGGCTCAACGACATGGAGATGGTGCTCGACGTCGGGCGCGAATCCCACGGGGTAGCTGTGCATTTCGTCGATGCGGCGGGCGATGCGGGCGCGGCGCGCGTGCTGGTGTCGCCCTGGAAGCCCGGCGATCCGGTGTGGTCGGGGCTGATCGACGGCGAGGCGGTCGCGGTCCAGGTGCGGCCGATCGCAAACGGCTTTCTGCTCGCGCACCACGGCGTCGAGGCCAGGGCCTTCGTCTACACCGAGCGCGAGGCGACGGCCGCGCGGTTGATGCCGGTGAAGAAACCGCCCGACACCGGCAAGTTCCTGCTGTGCCCGATGCCGGGCCTGGTGGTCTCGATCGCCGTCGCCGAGGGCCAGGAGGTCAAGGCCGGCGAGACGCTCGCTGTGGTCGAGGCGATGAAGATGGAAAACGTGCTGCGCGCCGAACGCGACGCCACCGTGAAGGCGATCCGGGTGAAGCCCGGCGACAGCCTTGCGGTGGACGCGGTCATCATGGAATTTGCCTGACGGCCGTGTCACGATATGCGGCATGAATCCGGGGCGTTTGCTGTTCTCCCCATCCGGCCGGCTCGCGCAGTGGCCCTTCGCCATTGCGGTGACCGTCGTCTACCTCGTGAGCTTCCTTTCGCAGGTGCTGCTGGTGGCGCAGGTCACCGTGCGGTTCGGCCTGTGGCCGTTCGCGCTGCTCCAGGTGTTGCTGATCTGGGTCTGGTTTTCGTTGCATTCCAAGCGGCTGCGCGATGCCGGACGGTCGCGCGGCCTGGCGGTCGGCATCGCCAGCCTCTACGCGCTGGCGATCGTGCTGTTGCTTCTGATCATGGTGATGATCACCGCCTCCGAGACCAGCAGCACGGCGGCCCGCGGCGGTCAGAGCCTGCTGCAGCTTTTCATCGTGCTGTATTTTCTGGCCATGCTGATCGGCAGCGCGGACTTCGGCGGGTTGACGTTCTGGATGATGGGCTTCTTCGCGCTCATCATGGCGCCGGTTCTGATCGCCATGGTCTTTTCGATCTGGACGGCGACGCGCCCGGGCGTGCCGGCCGCGCCGTGACGCTGCATTTCGCCTACGGCTC
The DNA here is from genome assembly GCA_945893085.1 of Rhodoplanes serenus. Classification (GTDB taxonomy): domain Bacteria; phylum Pseudomonadota; class Alphaproteobacteria; order Rhizobiales; family Xanthobacteraceae; genus Z2-YC6860. The sequence continues at coordinate 2,374 of CAMDEB010000312.1, forward strand.
GAACATGAGCCGCGCCGTCATGCGCCGCTATGCGCCGCAGGCGCGGCTGCTCGGTACGGCGGAGCTTGCAGGCTATCGGTTCATTATCACCGGCGACGGTTACGCTTCGGTCGAGCCTGAGCGGGCGCAGTCGGTGCATGGCGTGCTGTGGCGGCTCACGCCGCGCGACCGCATCACGCTCGATGCCTGGGAGAACGTCGAGCGCGGGCTCTATCGCGCCGAAATGCTGCCGGTGCGGGGCGCGGGCCGCCGCGCGCCGGCGCTGGTGTATATCGCGCGGCCGGGCGGCGAGGGCCGGGCGAAACCCGGCTATCTGGAGGTGGTGATCGCGGCGGCGCGGGAGTGGGATTTGCCGGAGCCTTACATTCGTTCCCTGCAGCGCTGGTCGACGACGCGCTGGCGCGGTCCGCGGGCGGGCGAGATCGGAGCGTTCCGATGAGCGATGAGCTGCGCAGCGTCCGCCGCGTCGTGATCCGTGGCCGGGTCCAGGGCGTCGGCTATCGCGCCTGGGCGGAATACGCGGCGCAGAAGCGCGGCCTCGAGGGCTGGGTGAGGAACTGCGCCGATGGTTCAGTCGAGGCGGTGTTCGCAGGCCCCGCCAAGCTGATCGGGCACATGATCGAAGCCTGCCGGCGCGGTCCGCCGCACGCCTGGGTCGACACGCTCGATCACCACGAGACCGATCCCAGGGACCTGGCGCTGAGACTTCCGGGCGAACGCTTTTCGGTGCTGCCGACGCCGTGAGGCCGTCACGGCGTGCCGGTCGCTCCGAACAGGTCCTCGAACGCCGCGCGGAGCGCCAGGTCGACATCCGGCATGGTCACCGGCAGGCCGAGATCGGCCAGGCTGGTCACGCCATAGCGCGGCTCAGACACGCCGCAGGGCACGATGCCGGAGAAATGCGACAGCTCCGGCTCGACGTTGAGTGCGATACCATGCAGCGACACCCACTTGCGCACCCGGATGCCGATGGCGGCGATCTTGTCCTCGTGAGCTTGGCCCTTCTCTGGCCGGCGCACCCAGACGCCGATCCGGTCATCACGCCGCTCGCCGCGCACGTTGAAAGCGGCAAGCGTTCGGATGAGCCATTCCTCCAGCGTGGCGACGAAGGCGCGCACGTCCGGCGTCCTGCGGTTGAGGTCGAGCATCACGTAGGCCACCCGCTGGCCGGGGCCGTGATAGGTGAACTGCCCGCCGCGGCCGACCTGATGCACCGGAAAGCGCGGATCGATCAGCTCCTCGGGCTTGGCGCTGGTGCCGGCGGTGTAGAGCGGCGGATGCTCCAGCAGCCAGACCAGCTCCGATGCCCGACCCGCGGCGATCGCCGCGACACGTTCGTCCATGACCTCCAACGCGATGGCGTAGGGCACCAGCGCGTCGCTCACACGCCACTCGACCGGCGGCAGGCCGGCCGGCGCGGGCAGGAGGGCGAGGGCTGGCCGCATCAGAACGCTATCCGACATGGATGTTTCCATAGCGCGTTTTCCGGCGCTCGCCGCAGCGTCCGATGGTCGGTAACGGTTCGGTAACCATAGCCGTGGTGACCTCTCTTCGCACCACCGCACAAGGAGTCGGAATGCCCACCCTCGACAATGTTTCCCTCGATATCGCGGTCGTGCTCGGCACCACGCACATGCCGATCCACCAGGTGCTCCGCCTCGGTCGCGGCGCCATCATCGAGCTCGAAGCCACCGAGGACGACGAGGTCAAGATTCTGGCCAACAACATGCCGGTGGCCAAGGGCATCGTGGTGGTCCAGGGCAACCGGATCGCGGTCGAGGTCAAGGAGCTGCTGCCGCGCTCGGCCGAGACGCGCTGAAGCCGGCTGCCCTTGTACCGCAGGGGCCGATTTGTTACATCGCCGCAGCCTCGACGCCGGGCCGCTTGCTCGGCGTTCACCTTCTATGCGGCCGTGGCGGAATTGGTAGACGCACTAGCTTGAGGTGCTAGCACCGCAAGGTGTGGAGGTTCGAGTCCTCTCGGCCGCACCAACAATAACCAAGTAATTTCAAATACGTAAAATCATCTCTGAAAGTGGTTCCTGCGGGTCTTGAAGCTGCCTCTCAGGCCTTTGGCGGCAGGATCACGCCGGTCTGGCCGGTGATCCGGCCATAGTGCTCGATGCGCCGGTGGCGCTGGAAGTCGAACACCGTCTCCTTGCCGAACACGGTCGCGTCCAGGTCGCAGTCGGCGACCACCAGTTCGTCGTCCTCGGTCCGGGCCTCGGCAACGATCTCGCCGTCGGGATTGACGATCAGGCTGCCGCCGAACAGCGGATGGCCGTCCTCGACGCCGCACTTCGCCGTCGCCACCACCCAGGTCGAGTTCTGATAGGCGCCCGCCTGCAGCGACAGCTTGTGCTGGAACATACGCTGCTCGGGGCCCTCGCTCGGCTTCTGCGAGTTGACCGAGGGGGTGTTGTAGCCCAGCACGATCATCTCGACGCCCTGCAAGCCCATGACGCGGTAGGTTTCCGGCCAGCGGCGGTCGTTGCAGATGCACATTCCCAGGATGCCGCCCATGCTGCGCCAGACCTGGAAGCCGAGATCGCCGGGCTCGAAATAGCGCTTTTCGAGATGCTGGAAGGCGCGCGCCGGATCGTATTCGTCGTGGCCGGGCAGGTGCACCTTGCGGTATTTGCCGACGATCTTGCCGGTGTGGTCGACCAGGATCGAAGTGTTGAAATGGTGCCCGTCGGGCGTCAGCTCGGCATAGCCGAACGACATGCCGATCCCGTATTGCTTGGTCTTCTCGAACAGCGGCCGGGTCGCTGCATTCGGCATCTCGCGCTCGAACCAGCCATCGACCTCGGCTTGGTCGGTCATGTACCAGCGCGGGAAGAACGTGGTCAGCGCCAACTCAGTGAAGACGATCAGGTCGCAGTTTCGCGCCTTGGCCTGGTGGAGCAGATCAATCATCCGCTTGACCACGGCCTGCCGGCTGTCGGCCTTCTGGATCGGGCCGCTTTGGGCGGCGGCAACACGCAACACGCGACTCAATGCGTCCTCCTGCAACCGAACATCGATGACGCCATCATGATCTGAGCCGGTGCGACCCGGACCATCGGCCACAGCATGGCTGCTGGTCCTAATCTTGCTTTTCGCATCGTGCTTGCGTTTGCTAACGTCATCAACGATCCCGGAGAATTTGAGCTGGCCCCGGTTTCTTTGGACACCACATTGTCCACTGGAACCGAGAAGGAATGGCCCTCATGAAGGACAGTTATCTTGAATCGTCTGCGGCTTTTGTTGGTCCTGTTGGAAGCGAGGGCGGGCGCCGCCCGTC
>CAMDEB010000313.1 GCA_945893085.1 Rhodoplanes serenus
ATCGGGCTTGGCGTCGTCGCGCCGAACGAGCGCGTAATCGTCCTGCACCCCGAGCAGCATGCCGCGGAAGCGCTTGCGGCCGTGCGCGGCGACTTCCATCTCGATCTTGACGATGTTGTTGGCATAGCGCTCGAAGTCCGAGCGCCGCACCAGCGGACGGTCGATGCCGGGCGACGACAGTTCGAGACGATAGGCGCGGTCGACCGGATCGGATTCGTCGAGCACCGGCGAGAGTGCGCGCGAGGCGGCCTCGCAGTCCTCGATCAGCATGGTGCCGTCCGGCCGCTCGGCCATGACCTGCACGGTGCAGCCGTCGGAACCGGACACCTGTACGCGCACCAGGCGATAGCCCAAGCCCTCCAGCACCGGCTCGACGATCGCGGCAAGCCGCGCGGCCAGTCCCGGTTCGATGATGAGGCGCCGTTCGGCGCCCGCTAGGGGTGCGATGGTCTCGGTCATCCGTCCGCTTCGGTGCTTGTAACCCTCAGGGATTGCTCTCTTTTTTGTGCAGGTGCCGGTTCAGGGGACGCTCAGGTAACAAAAAAGAGCGGGTCCCGGAGGGCCCACTCTCAAAAGCCGATTGGACTTATGAGGATGCATACAGACCGCCTGTATGCACGGGCAGAATATAGCGATTTGAAGACCCCGTGCAAGGGCAAGCTTTGGCTAACGGTTCGTTCACCAACCCCGTCTAACGTGCGTGGAATAGCCGCGTCCCCGTGCGCGCTGCAGGGTTTTGTAATGTCCGGTAACGCGTCGCTGATCCCCGAACTCGAAGACGTCATTCAAAACGGCTCGCAGGACAAGCGCGCCGAGACGCTCAAGCGTATCGCCAGCCTGTTCGTCGACGATGCCGCGCGCTTCAACGAGGAGCATGTCCGTCTGTTCGACGACGTCTTGAGCCGGCTGGTCTCCGAGATTGAAACGAAGGCGCGCGCCGAGCTGTCCGAGCGCTTGGCGCCGGTCGCCAATGCGCCGGTCGGGCTGATGCGGCACCTGGCGGAGGACGACGACATTTCGGTGGCCGGGCCGGTGCTCACGCAATCCGTCCGGCTCAAGGAGCTCGATCTCGTCGCCATCGCCAAGACCAAGGGTCAGGCCCATCTGTTCGCCATTGCCGGCCGTGACGGCATCGGTGAAGCGGTCACCGACGTGCTGGTGCGGCGCGGCGACCCGGAGGTTGTTCGCAACGTCGCCGGCAATCAATCGGCAAAGCTGTCGGACGGCGGCTTCACCGCTCTGGTCAAGCGCGCGGAGGGTGACGGCGTGCTGGCCGAAAAGGTCGGATCGCGCCCCGACATTCCGCCCCATCTGTTTCGCGATCTTCTCGTGCAGGCGACCGCCGTGGTGCAGCAGCGGCTGCTGGCGTCGTCGAAGCCGGAAACGCAAAACGAGATCCGCCGCGTCCTCGACAAGGTATCCAAGGAATTCGAGCAGACCGCGCCGAGGCGCGATTACTCGAAAGCACAGCGCGCGGTTATCGCGTTGCATCAGGCCGGCAAGCTCGGCGAGACCGAACTCGCCGATTTCGCCAAGGACCGGAAATACGAGGAGACGGTGGCCGCGATTTCCGTGCTCTGCGGCGTACCGATCGACGTGGCCGACCGGCTCATGAGCGGCGACCGGCCGGATCCGGTGCTGATTCTCTGCAAGGCGTCCGGCTATGGCTGGGCCACCGCCCGCGCGATCGTCATGTCGCGGCCGAACGTCAAGGCCATGTCGACCCAGGCGCTCGACGCGGCCTATTCCAATTTCGAGAAGCTGGCGCCGGCGACCGCCCAGCGCGTGGTGCGCTTCTGGCAGGTCGCCGACCCCGACGCCGCGGCGTAAGCCGAAATCTATTTCCGTCTGAAAATCAAATAGCAGGGCACGCGGCCTTCGCGCTTGGCCTTGGCCTCGTAGCGCGTGCCGGAGAAATGCGGCCACGGCTTGCGCCAGTCGTCCGCCTGCTCCGCGGTCCAGACGAAGTCCGGCGAGCGCATCAGGCGCACCAGCGTCCACATGACGTAATCGGCAATGTCGCTGGCGAAACGGAATTCACCGCCGGATTTTAGAACGCGCGCGACGGCTGCAACGCTTCCGTCTTGAACGAAGCGCCGTTTCCAGTGCCGCCGCTTCGGCCAGGGATCGGGATAGAGCAGGTCGAACCGCGCGAGCGCGTTGCCGGGCAGCCACGTCAACACGTCGGTTGCGTCGCCGTGGTGGAGCCGGATGTTGCGCAGCTTGCGATCCTCGATCGCCACAAGCGCCTTCGCCATCCCGTTGATAAACGGCTCGATACCGATGAAGCCGGTGCGCGGCAGGCGCTCGGCCTCGGCGATCAGATGCTCGGCGCCGCCGAAGCCGCTTTCGAGCCGCACGTCGTCAACGCCATCGAACAGTGCGCCCAAATCGGCGGGTGCGGGCTTCGACAGATCGAGCGCGAGCCGCGGCAGCAGCGTGGCGAATAGCCCGGCCTGCCGAGGCTTGAGCTTGTGCCCGATGCGTCGGCCGAAGACAGCGCCTGATTTTCGCGATTGTTCGTCGTGGCCTGCCAATTGCTCCACCGTCACCCGCGGGCTTGACCCGCGGGTCCATCATTTTAACGAAGAAGATGGATCGCCGGGTCAAGCCCGGCGATGACGATTGTGCGTGCCGCTAGCTGCCGCCGTTCACTTCAGCGCCCCCTTGAGTTGGCTGACGAGGTCGGTCTTCTCCCAGGAGAAGCCGCCGTCCTTGTCGGGCGCACGGCCGAAATGGCCGTAGGCGGCGGTGCGGCGGTAGATCGGCCGGTTCAGCTTGAGCGAGCGCCGGATATTGGTGGGCGTGAGCCGGAAAATCTCCGGCAGCACCTTGGCGAGCTTGCGCTCATCGATCTGGCTGGTGCCGTGCGTGTCGACCAGGACCGACATCGGATCGGCGACGCCGATCGCGTAGGCGATCTGGATCGTGCACTGGCTGGCGAGGCCGGCGGCCACCACGTTCTTGGCCAGATAGCGCGCGGCATAGGCCGCCGAGCGGTCGACCTTGGTCGGGTCCTTGCCGGAGAACGCGCCGCCACCGTGCGGAGCGTAGCCGCCGTAGGTGTCGACGATGATCTTGCGGCCGGTCAGGCCGCAGTCGCCGTCCGGTCCGCCGACCACGAAGTTGCCGGTGGGATTGACCAGGAAGTCGGACTCCTTCTTCGGCATCCATCCCTTGGGCAGCGCGGATGCGACCGCGTCGGCGATCAGGTCCTTGACCATGCTCGGCGTGTATTTCTTGCCGTTGCGGGTCGCCGCATTGTGCTGGGTCGAGACCACGACCTTGGTGCAGCCGACCGGCTTGCCGTTGACGTATTGCACCGTCACCTGACTCTTGGCGTCGGGCTGCAGATCGAAGATCTGGCCGGCGCGGCGCTTGTCCGAAAGAACCTTCAGGATCTTGTGGGCGAAGTAGATCGGCGCCGGCATGAACGAGTTCTTCTCGTAGACCTCGCTCTCGGTGCAGGCATAGCCGAACATCATGCCCTGGTCGCCGGCGCCCTCTTCCTCGGCGCCTTTTTTCTTCTTCGCATTGACGCCCATGGCGATGTCGGGCGACTGGCCGTGCAGCAGCACCTCGACATCGGCGCCGTGATAGGAGAAGCCGTTCTGGTCGTAGCCGATGTCCTTGACCACGCCGCGTGCGATCTGGGTGATCAACTCGCGGTCCACCACGGACACGCCGTTGATCGTGCGAAACAACTGGCCGCGGCCTTCGCCGGCCACCACGATCTTGTTGGTGGTGCAGAGCGTCTCGCAGCCCAGCCGGGTGTTGACCAGACTGTCGTCGGCAATGCCGAGCTTGATGTCCTTCTCGATGAAGGCATCGAGGATGGCGTCGGAAATCTGGTCGGAGACCTTGTCCGGGTGACCCTCGGACACGGATTCACTGGTGAACAGGAAGTTGGCGCGGGACAAGGGGGACACTCCTAGCCTGAGAATGGCGGGCATCGGCGCCGCGCCGGGTCAAATGGCAGGGGTCTTTTTGCAGTGTCCCGGAACGCGGTCAAGATGTGGGCGGCGGTGGGCAATCGCTCCGGTCGTATCGGACCGGCTGGCTTTGATCAGACCTGACGCGTTCTTTGGCGCGTTCTTGGCGCGTTCAGCGTTCGCCGGCGGCGACGATTTGTTCGACCAGATCGACGATGCGGCGACGCAGTTTGGCGTCCTCGATCCGCATGAAGGCCTTGGTCAGCGCGAGCCCATCGGAGGTCGCCAGAAAGTCCGCGACGTACGCCGGCGACGGCGCCTCGGTCAAACCATCGGACAGCTGTCCCGGCAAACTCGGTGCGCCGTCGAAGAAGAACGATACCGGCACCTGCAGGATGTGCGCGATCTGTTGCAGTCGACTCGCGCCGATGCGGTTCGCACCCTTCTCGTATTTCTGAACCTGCTGGAAGGTAAGACCCAACGCGTCGCCAAGTTTTTCCTGGCTCATTCCCAACATCATCCGGCGCATACGCACCCGAGCGCCCACGTGTTTGTCGGTCGGGTTGGGCGCCTTTTTCGCGAGCATGTTTTCCTCAGTCCCTTTTCCCAGCAATACCCACACTTCATCCCCGAGCGCAACCCGTGAAATGCACGCGACCGTTGTCACCCTCAAAACTTAGTGAAAGTTACCTGCCAATTTAAGCCGAATTGTGTGCCGCAAAAACTCAAGCCAAATGCCAATCGGCGCAGCGATTTACGCCCCGGGTTTCGAAATCGGCGGCGTTTCCCAAACAAGCTTTGAGCATGGCGTCGATGCGCCGACTGCATGGCGCGTCAATGCGATTAACGATGCTTCATGCGGCGGCGGACGATCAAAATGACCGCGCCACACAGCAGCAGTGCAACCCCGCCGTCGCCGGTTCGCACGTAGATCGTCGGATCGATGCCGCGTGGCAGCGGCGCGTCCAACACGCCTTCGGTGCCGAGCGGCAGCGACTTGATGACGCGCCCCAGCGGATCGATCACCGCGGAAATTCCGGTGTTGGCGGCGCGCGCCAGCGGGAGACCTTCTTCGATCGCGCGCACGCGCGCTTGCTGCAGATGCTGATAAGGACCGCCGCTCGAACCGAACCAGCCGTCGTTGGTGAGATTGACGAGCCAGCCCGGCCGCTCGCCGCGCGGCACCGCAGCGCCCGGAAAAATAATTTCGTAGCAGATCAACGGCAGGAAGCGCGGCGCGCGCGGCACATCCAACGCGCGGCGCCGGTCGCCGGCAATGAAGCCGCCCTGCACCTTGGTGAGTTGCATCAGGCCGAGACGCTCCAGGAAATTCTGGAACGGCAGATACTCGCCGAACGGCACGAGATGAACCTTGTCGTAGACCGACAGGATCGAGCCGTCGTGATCGATCACATAGATCGAGTTGTAGGCGCGCGTCAGCCCCGCGCCGGGCACCATTTCCGGCGCGCGCACCGCGCCGGTGATCAGCACCGTGCCTTGCGGCAACAGGTCCGCGATCTGCGCCAGAGCGTCGGCCTCGCGCGTCAGGAAGAACGGAAAGGCCGACTCCGGCCAGATCAGATGCGTCGCGTCGCGCACCCCGGTCGATTGCGGTCCGGTCGAGCGATCGGACAATGCGAGATAGCGCGCCATGGTGGATTGCTTGGATGAATAGTTGAACTTCTCGCCC
>CAMDEB010000314.1 GCA_945893085.1 Rhodoplanes serenus
CGGCTGGCCGGTGACCGGCATCTTCGATCTCGGCTGGGAGAAGGTGACCAAGTTCCGGCTCGAGCCCGCGTTCTACAGCGTCGAGGTCAACGTGCTGGTCAATCTCGACTCCTGGAGGGCGCTCAACGACGCGCAGCGCAAGGTGTTGAGCGACGCCGCGCTCTGGCTCGAGGGACTCGACTCCGAGAACGCGGCGCTGATCAAGAGCGAACGCGACCGCCAGACCGCGACCGGCATTGCGCCGATCGACTTCGGTCCGGCGGAGAGCAAGCGGTTCCTCGACCGGGCGAACGACGTGGCGTGGCAGTCGGTGATCAAGCGTGCGCCGGAGACCGGGCCGAAGCTGCGGGCGCTGGCGGGGAATTGAGACACAGGTCCAACCACAACGTCATGCCCGGCCTTGTGCCGGGCATCCACGTCTTGCTTCACACTTCCGATCTAAGGCGTGGATGGCCGGGACATAGGCGAGCGAAGCGACGCCGTCTTCGACGGCTATGCCCGGCCATGGCGGCAGCAAGGATATGACCCGCCTCTCCGATTTCTTCGGCCGCCTGTTCCACGCGCTCGCGATCCTCGCCGCGCTGACGCTGCTGGCGATGGTCGTGGTGGTGACCGGCGACATCGTCCTGCGCAATCTCACGCGCAACGGCTTTCCCTGGGCCAACGAAGTCTCCGAATACGCGCTCTACGTCATCACGCTGCTGACCGCGCCGTGGCTGCTGCGCCGCGGCCAGCACGTTCGCATCGACCTCATCCTCACGTTCGTTCCCGCCCGCGCCGCCTGGCTGATGGAGGCGGCGGGCGACATCGTCGGTTTTGGCGTGTGCCTGGTGATGATGCGCTATGGCATCAAGATGACTGTCGACAGCGCCGTGCTCGGCTCGCTCACCATCAAGAACCTGGTGTTTCCGGAATGGTGGCTGCTGTGGCCGCTGCCGCTGTGCTTCGCGCTGCTCGCGGTCGAATTCGTGTTCCGCTTCGACCGGCTCAAGCGCGGCCCGCGCGGCCGCCGGCTCGAAGCCACGTCGGTGGGCTGATGGGCTGGATCGAGGCAAGCATCGTCCTGTTCGGCGGCCTGGTCGCGGTCATGGGCTTCGGCCTGTCGGTCGCCTTCGCGTTCCTGGCGGTCAATATCATCGGCGCGCTGTTCTTCCTCGGCGGCGAACAGGGCCTTTCGCAGCTTGCGCGCAACGCGGTCGCGTCGGTGACCAGCTTTTCGCTGACGCCGATTCCGTTCTTCGTGCTGATGGGGGAGGTGCTGTTCCACTCCGGGGTGGCGCTGAAGGCGATCGATGCCTTCGCGCTGCTGATCCGCCGGGTGCCCGGCCGGCTCGCCGTGATCGCCATCGTCGCCGGCACGGTGTTCTCGGCAATCTCCGGCTCGACCATCGCCACCACGGCGCTGCTCGGCAGCCTGATGCTGCCGACCATGCTCGATCGCGGCTACGACAAGAAATTCGCCATGGGCCCGATCATCGGCATCGGCGGCGTCGACATGCTGATCCCGCCGTCGGCGCTCGCCGTGCTGCTTGGCAGCCTGGCCGGGATTTCGATCTCGGGCCTGTTGATCGGCGGCATCATTCCCGGCCTGATCCTCAGCGTGCTGTTCGTCGGCTACATCGTGTTGCGAGCGTGGCTCGACCCGACGCTGGCGCCGCAAATGCACCTGGAAGCCGGCCCGGCGGGTCTCAAGCGCTGGGTCCCATTCCTGGTTCACGTGCTGCCGCTGGTCCTGATCTTCGGCGTGGTGGTCGGCGCGATGACCGCGGGCTGGGCGACACCGACCGAGGCCGCCGCGCTCGGCGCCACCGGCACGATCGTCGCGGCTTGGCTCTACCGCAGCCTCACCTGGGCGAACCTGCTGAAGGCGCTGACCGGCACGGTGGCGGTGTCCGGCACCATCCTGTTCATCATCATCGGCGCCACCACCTTCGCGCAGGTGCTGAGCTTCTCCGGCGCCACCAACGGGATTGTGAGCCTGGTCGCGGCGCAGAATCTGTCGGCAACCGTCGTCATCCTCGGGATGCTGCTGATCCTGCTGTTCCTCGGCTGCTTCGTCGACCAGGTCTCGATGATGCTGATCACGCTGCCGTTCTTCATGCCGCTGGTGCAGCAGCTTGGCGTCGATCCGATCTGGTTCGGCGTGCTGTTCCTGATCTGCATGCAACTCGGCCTGCTGACGCCGCCGTTCGGCCTGCTGCTGTTCACCATGAAGGGCATGGCGCCGCCCGGCATCTCCATGAACGACGTGTTTCGTTCAGCGCTGCCCTATGTGTGGTTCGGTGTGTTGGTGCTGGCGCTGGTGTTCCTGTGGCCGCCGGTCGCCACCTGGCTGCCGGCGTTGCTGGGCGGGTAGCTGGTCTAGCCCAACTGCTCGGCCCGCCGCAGGCTCGCGATCATCGACACGCGCAGCAGGTAATCGGCGGTACGGCGGGGGTTGGCGGCGATGTGCTTCAGGCTCTCGCTGAATTCGGCACCCGACGATTCAAGGTTCTTCTTGTTCTGGATCGTCTGGGTCTGGATGGTTTCGAGCGTCACCAGCCGGCGCTGCTTGTCGTAGCGATCGAGTTCCGCGTCGTCGGCGCGGCCATGCCACACCTCGGCGAGGCGGCCGGTCAGGTTGATCGCATCATGGATGCCGCCATTCATGCCCATGCCGCCGAGCGGATTGTTGATGTGCGCGGCGTCGCCGGCCAGGAACGCGCGGCCGAGACGGAAGGTCTTGGCGACCCGCTGATGCACCTTATACAGCGTGGTGTGCGCGATCTCGTGGTTCGAGATGCCCGGTACCACCTCGGCCATCAGCGATTGCGCGAACTGCGGCGTCAGGATCATCTCATCGCTTTCGTAGGGCTTGATCAGGAACATCACCCGCCAGAGCCCGGGGATTTGCAGCAGGAAGTGCCAGCGATGCGAATCCGCCACGTAGTTCACCGCCACCAGCCCGGGGATGACGCTGTGGAAGTCGAACGGCGTGCTCACCACCAGCAGGCGATCCGGCCAGGTGAAGCCCTCGAACTCGATGCCGAGCGAGCGCCGCACGTTGCTGCTGGCGCCGTCGGCGCCGATCAGGAAGCGGGCGGAGCGGGTCTCGATCCGGCCGTTGCGCTCGATCGTGACCTCGACGCTTGATTGATCCTGGGTCACGCCCTGGACCCCGCTATCGAACTGGATCTCGAAGTTCGGATCGCCCTGCAACTGGTCGAGCAGGATGCGGGTGAGCTTCGATTGCTCGCTCTGCACCCGGTAGGGATGCCCGGTGGCATCGGCGATGCCGTGGAAGTCGAACTGGGCGAGCAGCCCGTGCTGCTTGGTCCGGTATTGGAACTGCGGCGCGACCAGCCCTTGTGCGATCAAGGGCTGCGCCGCGCCGAGGCCGTTCAGCATGTCGAGCGTCGGCGGATGGAATGTCGAGGCGCGCGATTCTTCGCTCAGCTTCGAACCGGCTTCGAACACCGTCACCGGCACGCCGGACCGGACCAGATTGGCCGCGGCCACCAGCCCGACCGGACCCGCGCCTGCGATGAACACGCGGTCTTGGGTAGTCATGCGAATAACATCAATGCTGATCCGTCATCCTGAGGCGCCCGGCGCAGCCGGGCCTCGAAGGATGTACGGGCACGATGTTGCAACAGCCGGGCCGTCATCCTTCGAGGCTCGCTGCGCTCGCACCTCAGGGTGACGGCGAGAGAGAAGCCTCTGTTGCTGTCGATAGCAAAACTGCACGCGGTCAATCGATTTTGGCGATGCCGGCCTTGGTGATGATGTCGCGATACCGGACGATCTCGTCGGCGTGGAACTTCTTGGCCGCATCGAGCGGGATCGCGATCGTCTCGGCGCCTGCGCTCTCGAAGCCTTTGCGCACCGCGGGATCGTTGAGCGCCGCGAGCAGCTCCTTGTTGAGCCGCTCCAGGATCGGCCTCGGCGTGCCGCCCGGCGCCAGCAGGGCGAACCAGCCGTTGATCTTGTATTCGGGCAGGCCGGCTTCCGCGGTGGTCGGCGTGTCGGGCAGCGCGGCGATCCGTTTGTCGCCGGCGACCGCGAGCGGGATCGCGCCCTTGGCGCCGATCGGTCCGGAGACGTTCGGGAACCACTGGAATCCGAGCGGCACTTGGCCGGCGATCAGGTCTGGGCCGTACTGCGCGATGTTGCGGTAGGGGACGTGGGTGAGCTTGGTGCCGGTCACCTGGCTGAAATATTCGCCGGCCAGATGCTGCGAGCTGCCGATGCCGACCGATCCGTAGTTGAGCTTGCCGGGATTGGCCTTGGCGTGCTCGACCAGCTCCTTGAGCGACGTGACCGGAAGATTCTTGCTGGCCACGACGACGATGGTGAAGCCCGCGAACGGCGAGATCATCTCCAGGTCTTTCGCGGGGTCGTAGCCGAGATTGTTGTAGAGCGCGAGATTGGCCGCGACGGGGCCTGAGCCGCCGCCGAGCAGCGTGTAGCCGTCAGGCGCCGCCTTGGATGCAGCTTGTGTGCCCGAGTTGCCGCCGGCGCCGGGCCGGTTTTCGACGATGATCGGCTGCCCCATCGACTTCGACATCCTGTCGAGCATGATGCGCGACACGACGTCGCTGGCGCTGCCGCCGGCGAACGGGATGATCACGGTGATCGCCCGTGTCGGATAGGTCTGCGCGCCGGCCATGGCGCCGCCGAGGATCGTGGCCGCGGCAACGGCCGTGCCCAGCAGGAATCGCATGGAATTTTTCATGTTTGGAATCCTTCGAAAATCTCAAGTTCCTCGGAATTTGGCCGGCCGCTTAGCATGGAACGCTTCGACACCCTCGCGGAAGTCGTCCGATTGTCGCAACCGGCTGTAGCCGTGGCCTTCAAGCTCGATCGCGGTCGAAAGCATAGCATCTTCGGTGTCGTTGAGCAGCTTCTTGGCGGTGCGCTGGGCGAGCGGCGAGAACGCGCGCAGTTCCTCAACCAGGGCGTCAGTCGTGGCCTCGAGCTTGTCGTCCGGCACGCATTCGGTGGCGATGCCCCAATCGTGGGCCTGTTTTCCGGAAATGCGCCGCGAGCGCATCACGATGTCCTTGGTGCGGGTGATGCCGACGATCTTCTGCAGCCGCGCCGAGCCGCCCGAGCCCGGAATCTGTCCGAGCTTCTGCTCGGGCAGGGCATAGAACCCGGTCTTCGAGATGATGCGGAAGTCGCAGGCGAGCGAGAGCTCGAATCCGACGCCGAAGCAGAAGCCGCGGTTGGCGGCGATCACCGGCTTCGAACAGCGCGCCGGCGCGGCGATGTTCCAGGCGAGCTTGGAGACGGTTTCCGGCGAGGCCTCCATGAAGCCCTTGATGTTGCCGCCGCTGGAGAAGTGCTCGCCGATGGCGCGGATGACGATGATGCGCACGCGCGCGTCCTCGTCGAGCGCCTCGAACACCAGGCGAAGCTGGTCGCGCTGCGGCATCGACACGACATTGAGCGGCGGCCGGTCGAGGATCACGTCGGCGCGCTCGCGCGCGGCGTCGATCTCGACGCGGAAGCCATCGAGCGCGGCGAGGCGGGGGTCGGTGAAGGTTGCTGCACTCATGCTGCGGTTCCTTGTGGGGGCTGGCGCTCGGCTTGATACTCCCCCGCCACCAGC
>CAMDEB010000315.1 GCA_945893085.1 Rhodoplanes serenus
GGTTCGCTCACCGCGCCATGGCCGAGCAGCGCATCCCAGGATACGCCCAGCATCTCCCGCTTGGCTTCGTTGGCGTAGGTGACGAAGCCGCGTTCGACGACGTCGGACGAGCCCGCGATGGCCGTGAGGGCGGCAGCGACCAGACCGCCGGTGCAGGACTCTGCCGTGACGACCTTCAGCTTGCGCTTGCGACAAGCAACCAGCACATGCTCGGCCGCCGATCTGATTTCGTGATCGAACATGCGAACCTCTACCTTCTCGGCACTTCGACGGTCGCGACCGCTTGGGCCGCGATGCCCTCGCGGCGGCCGGTGAACCCCAACCCTTCCGTGGTCGTCGCCTTCACGCTCACGCGGTCGCGCTCGATGCCGGCGATGCGGGCGATGCTGTCGATCATGCCGTCGCGGTGGGGGCCGACGCGCGGAGCCTCGCAGATCACGGTGAGATCGAGATGGACGATGCGGCCGCCGCGCTCCGCAAGGAGCCCGATGGCGTGACGCAGAAAGCGATCGGACGAGGCGCCGCGCCATTGCGGGTCCGACGGCGGGAAATGCTTGCCGATATCGCCGGCGCCTATGGTGCCCAGGATGGCATCGGTCAGCGCATGCAGCGCCACATCCGCATCGGAATGACCGCTGAGCGTGTGAGTATGCGGAATGGCAATGCCGCCCAGCATGACGGCGTTGCCAGGCCCGAAACCATGGACGTCGAACCCCAGCGCAGTGCGCGTTTCCATCGTCGATGCCCGCCGCAGATCCTCGACCGTGGTGATCTTCGGGTTATCGCCGCTGCCCGCCACCATGACAACTTTTAGACCCGCGCGTTCGGCGACGGCGGCATCGTCGGTGAGGGCGGTCGACTCATCGGCGCCAAGGGCGGCGGCCGCACGATGCGCCTTAAGCAGCGGCGCGAAGCGAAAGATCTGGGGGGTCTGCGCCCGCCAGATATGGTGGCGGGGGACTGTCTCGTAGATGACGCCGTGTTCGGCAGCGCGCTTCAGCGTATCGGCAAGCGCGACGCCCAGGATCGCGCCGTCGATGCCCGGTGCCGCCGCTGCGTCGAGACAGCGGGCAATATCGGCGGGTCGAACGAAAGGGCGTGCGCCATCGTGGATGGCAACGAAGTCGGGTGGAGCGCCGGCCAGCACCTCCAGCCCCTTCAGGACCGAAAGCTGCCGGCTCGCGCCGCCAAGGACCGGCGGCGGCAGGTCGAAGCCGACAGCCGAGGCCTGGTAGTGAGGCTCATCGCCCGGGGCGATCACGACCTGGAGGCCGCTGATGCCGGGGGCAGCCCGCAAAGCGCTGAGGGTGTGCCGCAGGACCGGCTTGCCATCCAAAAGCGCATATTGCTTGGGCAGGGGGCCGCCAAAACGGCTGCCGCGGCCGGCGGCGACGATCAGGGCGGTACAGGTGGGCACCGCCGGTTAATAACACTGCGAAAAGGGGTGCGCACTTCAGACGCTTGCAGAAGGGGGCTGGACTCGGTATTGCTCGCTCAATTATTGTGCACTGCACAAGATGCCTATTAACTGAGCAAGAGAAATGGCCAGCGTTCCGCGACTCCACCCCGTCGATATCGGTCCGGTCCGTCTCGAGGACCCCGTCATTCTGGCGCCGATGTCAGGGGTTACCGACATGCCTTTCCGCCGGATGGTGAAGCGCGGCGGCGCGGGCCTGGTCGTGTCGGAGATGATCGCCTCGGCGGCGATGGTGCGCGAGAACCGCAAGACTCTCCTGATGGCCAAGAATTCGCCGGAAGAGTTCCCGATGTCGGTCCAGCTCGCCGGCTGCGAGCCCGCAGTGATGGCCGAAGCGGCCAAGCTGAACGAGGACCGGGGCGCCGCCATCATCGACATCAACTTCGGCTGTCCGGTGAAGAAGGTCGTGAACGGCCATGCCGGCTCCTCGCTGATGCGCGACGAGGTCCATGCCGCGAAGATCCTCGAAGCCACGGTCAAGGCCGTGAAACTGCCGGTGACGCTCAAGATGCGCACGGGCTGGGACGAGACCAATCGCAATGCGCCCAACCTCGCGCGCATCGCCGAGGCTTGCGGCATCCGGATGCTGACCGTGCACGGCCGCACGCGGTGCCAATTCTACGAAGGCCACGCCGACTGGGCGTTCGTCGCCAACGTCAAGGCCGCGACCAAGCTGCCGGTGATCGTGAACGGTGACATCAACACGCTCGACGACGTCGATCAGGCATTGGCCCAATCGGGTGCCGACGGCGTCATGATCGGCCGCGGCGCCTATGGCCGGCCCTGGTTCCTCAACCAGGCCATCCACTATCTGCGGACCGGTGAACGGCTTCCCGATCCGCCGCTCGCGGAGCAGTACGCCATCGTGCGCGCCCACTACGAATCGATGCTCGAGCACTATGGCCTCGAAACCGGCGTGCGCATGGCACGCAAGCATCTCGGCTGGTATTCCAAGGGCCTGCCGGCGTCGGCCGACTTCCGCGGCGCGGTCAATCGCGAGCCCGATCCGGCCAAGGTGCGGGCCATGCTCGCCGCCTTCTTCCTTCCCGCACTGGATCGGCAGGCGGCCTAGCATGTCGCTCCGTCCGCTCAAGCGCTCCAACTCATCGCCAGAGCTGTTCTCTGCATCGATCCTCGATTCGCTTTCGGAGGCGATAGTGGTGGTCGACGCCGGCCGGCTCATCCAATACGCCAATCTTTACGCCGAACAATTCTTCGGGGTCGGGCGCGCGCGTCTCGTCGGCCATCCGCTGGTCGAGTTCGTGCCGGAAGATACGCCACTCTTCTCGCTGCTCGAGCAGGTACAGGTAAGCGGCGGCGCGGTGGCGGAGAACGGCATCACGCTGGCCTCGCCTCGTATCGGGACCCGGTTTTGCGCGCTTCGCCTTTCGCCGGTCGCCGACAGCGACGGGTTGATCGCGGTGTCGCTGGTCGAGCAAACGATCGCGCGCAACATCGATCGGCAGATGTCGCACCGCAGTGCTGCGCGTTCGGTGAGTGCACTTGCCGCCATGCTGGCACACGAGGTCAAGAATCCACTGTCGGGCATCCGTGGCGCCGCCCAGCTTCTCGAACAGTCGGTTCCCGACAGCGACCGCGAGCTGACCAGCCTGATCTGCGAGGAAACCGACCGGATCGTGGCGCTGGTCGACCGGATGGAGGCATTCGCCGACGGGCGTCCGATCGACCGCGGTCCGATCAACATTCACCAGGTGCTGAATCACGTTCGCCGCCTGTCCGAAAACGGCTTCGGCAAGGGCGTAAGGTTCATCGAGACCTACGACCCGTCGTTGCCTGAGGTCCATGGCGATCGCGATCAACTCATCCAGGTGTTCCTCAACCTGGTGAAGAATGCCTGCGAGACCCCCGGCGACGGCGAGCGCGAGATCGAGCTTTCGACCGGCTTCCGCCATGGCCTGCGACTGGCAGTTCCGGGGCAACAGGCGAGGGTCAACCTGCCTCTGGTCGTTTCGGTCCGCGACAACGGCCGCGGCGTGCTCGATGAGATCCGCGCCCACATGTTTGACGCTTTCGTGACCAACAAGCCAACGGGAACCGGCCTGGGTCTTGCATTGGTGGCCAAGATCATCAACGACCATGGCGGGGCCATTGAATTCGACAGCGAGCCCGGCCGAACAACTTTCCGAGTGATGCTGCCGATGCAATTCCCCCAGACCGCCCCATGAGCACTTCCGCGACAATTCTTATCGCCGACGACGATCGCGCGATCCGCACGGTGCTGCATCAGGCGCTGGGACGCCAGGGCCACACCGTGCGAAGTACTGGCACCGCCGCGACGCTGTGGCAGTGGGTCCAGGAGGGCGAGGGCCAACTTGTCATCACCGATGTCGTCATGCCGGACGAGAACGGCCTCGACCTCGTACCGCGTATCCGCAAACTCCGGCCGGATCTGCGCATCATCGTGATGAGCGCCCAGTCGACGCTCCTGACGGCGGTGCGCGCCACCGAACGAGGCGCATTCGAATATCTGCCGAAGCCGTTCGATCTCAACGAGCTGGTTTCGGTGGTGAATCGGGCGCTCTCGGCGCCTGCCTCATCGATGCCGCGCGGCGCGCATCCGCCAGAGGAGAGCGAACGCCTGCCGCTGATCGGGCGGTCTGCCGCGATGCAGGAGATCTACCGCGCCCTGGCCCGGCTGATGTCGACCGACCTCACGGTGATGGTATCGGGCGAATCGGGTACCGGTAAGGAGCTGGTTGCGCGGGCGTTGCACGACTACGGCAAGCGCCGCAAGGGACCTTTCGTGGCCCTCAATATGGCCGCCATCCCGCGCGAGCTGATCGAAAGCGAATTGTTCGGGCACGAGCGCGGAGCCTTCACCGGTGCCGTGCAACGCTCGTCGGGCAAATTCGAACAGGCTTCCGGCGGCACGCTGTTCCTCGACGAGATCGGCGACATGCCGCCCGAGGCGCAGACCCGCCTGCTGCGCGTCCTGCAGGAAGGCGAATACATGACGGTCGGTGGCCGAACGCCGATCAAGGCCAATGTCCGCATCGTGGCCGCCACTCATCGCGATCTCCGTCGCCTGATCCAGCAAGGGCTGTTCCGCGAGGATCTGTTCTACCGCCTCAACGTGGTGCCGATCCGGCTGCCGCCGCTGCGCGAGCGTCTCGACGACATTCCTGAACTGACCAACCATTTCCTGCGCGCCGCGACCATGGACGGCCTGCCGACCAAGGTGTTGTCGACGGACGCCATGGCACGCCTGCGCCAGCATCGCTGGCCGGGCAACGTGCGCGAGCTGGAAAACCTGGTCCGCCGCCTGTCAGCGCTCTACTCGGAAGAGGTGATCGGCGTCGAGACCATAGAGTCGGAGCTTGCCGACGCTGTCCAGACGCCGGAATTCGAGCCCGCAAGCGCCGGTCCGGCGCAAGCCGACGCCTCCCTGACCGACGCCATGGACCGCCACCTGCAGGCCCTCTTTGCCGCCCACGGCGACCGGCTGCCGCCGGACGGCATGTACGATCGTGTCATTTCCGAGGTCGAGCGGCCGCTCCTGGCGCTGGCGCTCGGGGCAACGCGCGGGAATCAGTTGCGCGCTGCCCGTCTCCTGGGGCTCAATCGCAATACGTTGCGCAAGAAAATAAAGGACCTCGACGTCCCAGTGGTTCGTACGCCGCAGGTTCGCCGAGGCGGGTGACTAAGTGACAACTGCGCTGGGCGTTTCACGCTTGGGCGACATGGTAAGCGCGGTACTCCGCGGTCTGAGCGGTCGGGTCGCGGCGGTATCCCTTGCCATCCTCGCCATCGTTGCCGGCGCGGTTACCTATGCCTGGCTCGCGGGCTTCGTGCCGGCGGCGTTCGGGACCCTCGGCTGGATGACCGGCCTCCTGGTCTCGGACCTGGTTATCGCCATCGCCCTCGTGGCGGTGCTCGCCGTGCGCTTGACGCAACTCTGGCTGGATCGCCGGCGAGGTGCGGCCGGCTCGCGGCTTCACATGCGGCTCGTGCTGGTCTGCAGCGTCTTCACCATCACGCCGACGCTGATCGTGGCCATCATCCTCTCTTTGCTTTTCCTGAACCTGACAGACTTCGTCGTGAAGCCTTCGCAGGCGGCC
>CAMDEB010000316.1 GCA_945893085.1 Rhodoplanes serenus
CATACACGCAGGCGCGCTCGACGATGCGCCAGCGGCCGTCGCGCCGCTCCAGCCGATCGAGGAAGCGCGCGTAGGAGGTGAGATCAACCTCGACGCCGTCGATGGTCTGGCGCACCAGGATCGCGACGTTGGTCTCCGAGAGCGCGCGCGCATCCTTCACCTGCACGCGGGCCGGCCACAGCAGATGCTTGGCGCGCGAGCCGCCGCCGTAGTTCTGCCGGCAACGCTCGACGAAGCCTGAGGCCGTGCCCTGGAACCAGGACACGTGAATCTGCCCGTCCGGGTGGAAGGTCTCCAACAGATCCGGCCAGCGGCCCTGGTCGCGCGCGAAGCCCCAGGCCTGGATAACCTCGGCGCAGGCGATTTTGTCAGCGATGTCCATGAGATGCCTGCGGGATGAGGTTGCGATATTTGTGGAAAAGCCGTTGCAAAAGGCCGGGAAAGGTTGCCTCCCGGTGGTTGGATAAGCCTGGGTATATCCTGTTGAGAATTGCTGTGGAAGATTGCCGTCGGCCTGTGCATAAGCCGCTGTGACCAACACCCCGAAAGCCACCTACGTCGCTCGCCTCAAGGCCGATGAGGCCAACGCGCGCCGCATCGTCGACGCGCTCGCCGAGAGCCTCGACCCGGCCTCGGCGGTCTGCGCCGCATTCGCCGGACCGGACGGCCGCTGGCGGGTCGACGTGCATTTCGAAAAACCGCCGGACGAGGCCAGCCTGCGCGCGCTGGTCGCGCTCGCCGCCGGCCCGAAGTACGCCGCCGCCCTGGTGGTGGAACGGCTGGCGCCGCGCAACTGGGTCAAGGAGAGCCTGAAGGGCCTCAAGCCCGTCGCCGCCGGCCGCTTCGTGGTGCACGGCTCGCACGACCGCGCGCGGGTGCCGCCCAGCCGCATCGGCATCGAGATCGAGGCGGCGACGGCGTTCGGCACCGGCCATCACGGCACCACGCGCGGCTGCCTGCTGGCGCTCGACGTCCTGATGCGGAGCAAGAGGCCGCGGCGGATTCTCGATCTCGGCACAGGCAGTGGCGTGCTGGCGATCGCGGCGGCCAAGGTGTGGCATATGCGCGTGCTCGCCACCGACATCGATCCGGTCGCGGTGCGTGCCGCGCGCGACAATGCGCGCAACAATGCGGTGGGCGGCCTGGTCGCGGCCGCGCGCGCCGCCGGTCTGCATGCGCCGCAACTCGTTGCCCGCGCGCCGTTCGATCTGGTGCTCGCCAACATTCTGCTGGCGCCGTTGCAGCGGCTCGCCGCGCCGCTGGCTCGGCGCGTCGCACCCGGCGGACAGATCGTGCTGTCGGGACTGTTGACCGCGCACGGCAATGCCGCGATCGCCGCCTATCGCGCGCAGAATCTCATGCTGGCGCGGCGCATCGTGCTCGACGGCTGGGTGACGCTGGTGATGGTGCGAAAAAAGCGGATCAGGCGTTCGGACGCGCCGCGTCGTCGTTCGCGGCGCTGACAGCGCAGCCGGGACCGCCGCGGCTGATCACGCGATGCGACTGGCGCATCTGCCACTCGGCAAGCGCATCGAGAATCCGCAACAGCATGTTCCGGTGGGGTGGCGTTTCGGTCTGGTCGGTCACGTCATAAGTGAGCGTAGCCATGGTGGCCTCTCTTCGCTCTGCCTGTGCATGCGACCCGGTGCTCGCTTCGGCGTTGCAAGAATAATCGACTCCGCAGCCGATCCGTTCTGGCGATGCCGCATGGGTCCTTTGCCGGGCGTGCATAAACGTCGCAGGTGGGTCGTTATCCCGTTGGTGCAACTGGGTAAAGTTCAATCGCCCCGCCGGGACAGAGGCGGGGCGACGGCAACACGTTGTCGTGACGAAAGCGCCTAGCGCACGAACGGCAGGGAATCCTCGCTGCGCTCGCCGATCTTCCAGCCGGCCTGCTCAAGCTCGCGCGGCAGGAGGTGGCGGTAGTGGCCGAGCTCTTCAACGGCCTTCTGCATGCGCGCCTCGATCAGGCGGTCGTAGAAGCGGGCCAGCACGCCCTTGCGGCTGGTCGCGGGCTTGCGGGTCGCGGCGGTGGGAGCGGCAACGTCGTAGGTCAGGGTGGACATGGGGATTCTCCTTTGTTCGTCGAGAAGGCCGGGCGGCCTATCCCCTTGCTGCCCGTCTTTTCTGCGTTGCAACATAGTCGTTTTCGGCCCGGGCAGTAGTCGCGATAATGCATAGGTCCCCTTCTAAGCCTTCATAATCAAACGATAAATTCAGGACTTTGATCGATTCGATCAGCGCCACGGATGGCCCGCAATCATCGTTGTTATTGCATCGCACCTAAAGGGTCCACCGACGGTTGTCGGTATTGGTCCGCCGTTGCCCACCCCCCGTCCCGCCCCATAGAGTGCGCCCGCCATGTTCGAGGCCCGCTTCCAATCCTTCGATGATCCTGAACGCGCGCCGGCGGGCTTGCGGGTGCAGGCGTTGCGCGCGGAATTGGCGCGAAGCGGACTGGATGGCTTCATCCTGCCGCGGGCCGACCGCCACCAGAACGAATACGTGCCGCCCTCCGAGGAGCGGCTGGAATGGCTGACGGGCTTTACCGGCTCGGCCGGCAGCACCATCGTGCTGGCCGACCGCGCGGCGCTGTTCGTCGATGGCCGCTACACGCTGCAGGTCCGCGACCAGGTCGACGCCGAGGTGTTTTCGATCGTCAATGTCGGCGAAACCAATCCGGAAAAATGGCTCGAAGCCAACCTGCCGGCCGGCGCCAAGCTCGGCTACGACCCGTGGCTGCACACGGTCGACGGCGCCGAGCGGCTGGCCACCGCCTGCAGCAACGCCGGCGGCACGCTGGTGCCGGCGGAGCCCAATCCGGTCGACGCGATCTGGACCGACCGCCCGGCGCCGCCGTCCGGCGCGGTGACGCTGCACGATCTGCGCTTCGCCGGCGAGTATGCCGCCTCCAAGCTCGGCCGCATCCGCGCCGAGGTGGCGACCTTGCGCGCCGACGCGCTGGTGGTGTCCGATCCGCACGCGGTTGCCTGGGCGTTCAACATCCGCGGCGCCGACGTCGCGCATACGCCGCTGCCGCTCGCCTTCGCCATCGTTCCGAAGGAGGGCCGGCCGAGCCTCTATGTCGACGGCGCCAAGCTGAGCAACGCCGTGCGCCACAAGCTCGAAGAGCTGACCGAGGTGTGCGAGCCGGCGGAGTTCGACCGCGATCTCAAGCGACTCGGCGAAGAGAAACGCACCGTGCGTCTCGATCAGGCGACCGCCGCCGACGCGCTGGCGCGCATGGTCACCGCGGCCGGCGGCAAGATCACCCGCGGCGCCGACCCGATCGCGATGATGAAGGCGGTGAAGAATCCGGTCGAGATCGAGGGCGCGCACGAAGCGCACCGCCGCGATGGCGCCGCCGTGGCGCGCTTCCTCGCCTGGCTGGAACGCGAGGCGCCGGGCGGTAACCTCACCGAGATCGAGGCGGTCGAGGCGTTGGAGACCTTCCGCCGCGACACCGGCGCGCTCAAGGACGTGTCGTTTCCGACCATCTCCGGCGCCGGGCCGAACGGCGCGATCGTGCATTACCGCGTCACGCGCGCGACCAACCGGCGGATCATTCCGGGCGAGCTGTTCCTGATCGACTCCGGCGGCCAGTACGAGGACGGCACCACCGACATCACCCGCACGGTTGCGATCGGCGCGCCCAGCAAGGAAATGCGCACGCGCTTCACCCTGGTGCTCAAAGGCCACATCGCCATCGCCCGCGCGGTGTTCCCCGACGGCACGACCGGCGCGCAGCTCGATCCGTTCGCGCGCCAGCATCTCTGGGAGGCCGGGCTCGATTACGATCACGGCACCGGTCACGGCGTCGGCAGCTATCTGTCGGTGCACGAGGGGCCGGCGCGGATCTCCAAGCTCGGCACCACGCCGCTCAAACGCGGCATGATCCTTTCGAACGAGCCCGGCTACTACAAGCCCGGCGCCTACGGCATCCGCATCGAGAACCTGGTGCTGGTGGTGGAAGCCCCTGACGCTCCGGGCGGCGACAAGCCGCTCAACACCTTCGAGACGCTGACGCTGGTGCCGTTCGACCGGCGGCTGATCGACCGCTCCATGCTCACGGCCGAGGAAGATTCCTGGCTGGAAATCTACCATGCCAGGGTGGCGGGCGCGCTGGTGCCGCTGGTCGACGCCGAAACACGGGCGTGGCTCGACCTGGCGACGCAGCCGCTCGGGCACGGCTGAGCCGGACGCCGTGGACGATCGCGCCGCCAAGAAGCTGCATGACAGCCCGCAGTCCGACGCCGCGACGCCGTGGGGCCTGCTGCTGCTGCTGCTGATGGCGATGACCTCCATCGGCCCGACCACGCTCAACATCCTGCTGCCGGCGCTGCCGGAGCTGGCGCGCAAGCTGTCGGCCGACATTCCGACCTTGCAGCTCACGGTCTCGCTGTTCCTGCTCGGGCTCGCCGGCGCGCAGCTCGTGATGGGACCGCTGTCGGATCGCTTCGGCCGCCGGCCGGTGCTGCTCGGAGGCTTTGCGCTCACCGCAACCGCAAGCCTGCTGGCGGTTGCGATCTCCAGCATCGAAAGCCTGGTTCTCGCGCGCATCCTGCAGGCGGTCGGCGCCTCGGCCGGCGTCGTGGTCAGCCGCGCCATCATCCGCGACCTGTTCGACCGCGAGCGCGCGGCTTCGATGATCGGGCTGGTCGCCACCGTCATGGTGGTGGTGCCGACCTTCGGGCCGCTGATCGGCGGCGTGCTCGACACCGCGTTCGGCTGGGAGGCGATCTTCGTGTTCACCGCGGCGACCAGTCTCGCGGTGCTGGCGTGGGCGGCGGTCACCTTGCCGGAGACGCGCGGCCTCAACGCGCCGGCCGGCGCGCAGGAAGGCTTCCTGCGCGACCTCAGGCATCTCACGGGCAGCGCCAGCTTCGCCGGCTACGTGCTGGTCGCGGCGTTCGGCTCGGCGACGTTCTTTGCCTTTCTCGGCGGCAGCCCGCACGTGGTGGTGACGCTGATGGGCCGCAGCTCGGCGGAATACGGCGTGTGGTTCGCGATTTCCGCGCTCGGCTACATGGCCGGCAATTTCTCGGCCTCGCGGCTCGCGATGAGGTTCGGCGTCGAGCGGCTGATCCTGTGGGGCATCCTCATCGAAGTGGTTGGCGTGGCGCTGGCGACCGGGCTCGCGGCATTCGCGCCGCATTGGGGACCTGCGATCGTGTTCCTGCCGCAGATGGTCATTTCGCTCGGCAACGGCGTGATGCTGCCGGGCGCCATTTCCGGCGCGGTCAGCGTGCGGCCGCAGGCGGCCGGGACCGCCGCCGGCATCACCGGCTGTGTGCAGATGACGATCGGCGCCGCCTCGACCCAGTACGCCGGCACGCTGCTGGCGGGCGCGTCCTCGGCGATGCCGCTGGCGATCCTGATGGTGGTGCTGGTGATCGCGACCGCGGTGTCGTTCGCGCCGCTGATGCGGCGGTAGCCAATAGCCCACAGATTCGATTTTCAAACAGCAATCCGATCAAGCTTCATTCAGGCAAGCTTCGCCGCCCGTATTCTTTGAGACGCCGGGTGCGTCTGTCCCTTTTTCC
>CAMDEB010000317.1 GCA_945893085.1 Rhodoplanes serenus
GCGCCGAGCATGTAGAATGGCCCATCCACTCACCTCGCCGGAAAGACATGATGACCGACAGCCTGCCCGATCGCCTGTCCACCAACCCCGACAGCCCGTACTACAACGAGGAACTGCTGGCGCGGGACATCGGCATTCGCTTTGCCGGCAAGGAGAAGACCAACGTCGAGGAATATTGCGTCAGCGAGGGCTGGATCCGGGTCGCGGCCGGCACCGCCAAGGATCGCTTCGGCAATCCGCTGACCATCAAGCTCAACGGGCCGGTCGAACCGTATTTCCGCGAAAAGGCGGAGTAGGTGCAGTCATCTCCATGTCATCGCCGGGCTTGTCCCGGCGATCCCGATAAGGTGGGCACGGTGCTTCCCTAAGCGAGATGGCCGGGACAAGCCCGGCCATGACACCGGAGTAATTTAATCACCGCGCAGAAACTCCACCGCCTCCAGCCCCGCCCTGCGGCCGAACACGAACGCGCGCAGCACCGACACCGCGTTCGGCGCGGTGCCGTAGAAATGCCCGGTGATCTCGCCGGCGGCATAGAGCCCGGGAATCGCCCGCCCCTCGCGCAGCACCCGCGCGCGGTCGTCGGTCGCGAGCCCGCCGAAGGTGTAGGCGATCGCGCCGATCAGCGGCCAGGCCAGGAATGGCGGCTCGACGAGGGCGCGGGCCCAGTTGGATTTCGGTGGATCGAGCTCACGCGACGCCGCGAGCCCGTCGCAGCGCGTGGCGTCGAACGTCGCCGGATCGCCGGTGCAGGCCGCGTTGTAGGCCGCGGCCGTCGCAGCGAGATTGTCCGTGTCGACGCCGATCAGCTTCGCCAGCCCTTCGATCGTGTCGGCTTGGCGCGGCGGCACCTCTGAGCGCGTGGCGCGCTGCCAATCGGGAACGGCGTACAGACGGCTGTCGAGAATCGCGTAGACCTCGCGGCCGGGCGCGGCGAAATGGATGTTGCGCGAGAACGCCTCCCAGGTCTCGTGCACCAGGCCGCCGCCCTCGTCGAACATGCGCCGGCCATTCTTATCCACCACGATGCCGTAAGGATAGACCAGCACCACCGGCGCGGAATTCTTCGAGCGCGGATCGACCGGCTCGATGTGCATGCCGTCCCACTCGCCGGAGGAATCCGCGCCCTGCGCCAGCGCCATGCGGATGCCGTCGCCGGTGTTGAAGCGCGCGCGCGGCGCGAGCAGCGGCACGCTCTCGCCGCCCGGGCCGAAGTGCTCGCGCATCATCGCGGCGTTGCCCTGGAAGCCGCCGCAGGCGAGGATCACCGCGTCGGCCGGTACGGTCTCGCCCGCGCTCTGCACGCCGCGAATCCGGCCCTGGTCGCTCACGATCTGCTCTGCCGCGCACGAATAGCGAAGTGCGACGCCCGCATCTTGCGCGGCGCGGGTTAGCTCGCGGAAGATCGTCTCGCCGCCGCCGACCGGTTGGATGCGCGGCGGGCCCTTGGCGAGGTAATAGGTCGGCTGATGGAACGGCACGCCGTGCGCGGCGATCCATTGCACCGTCGCGGGCGCCTCGGCCGCGAGCCGCGCGAAATAGGTCTCATCCCCCTGCATCCTGGTGGCTTCGAGCATGTCGTGCACGAAGCTCGGCTCGACGCGATCGGGTGCGGCCATCCGCATGTAGGACGGCGTCCAGCGGGTGTTGCCGCCGGCCTCGCTCTCGGGCGCCTTCTCGATCAGCATGACGGTGACGCCGAGGTTTCTCGCGCGCGCCGCTTCGGCCGCGGCGAGCGCAGCCGTAAGCCCCGCCGCGCCGTGGCCGATGACGACGAGATTGCGGGACGTTTTAGCCATCGCCGGTTGCACCATTGTCATCGCCGACGACGTGAAGTTCGATCAGCCCGATCAACGCCGCCCGCCGGGCCTCGGCTTCAGCCAATTGATCGCTCGCTTCGTTCGCCGTGCTGCGGTTCGATCCCGACAGGACGATACCACCAAGCACAGCGGCGATGGCTGTCGTCATGATCGCGGCGTTGAAACGAAACGCGCCAAGCAAACCAGCCAGCAGGAGAACGCCGCCCATCCCTATGGCCACCCGCGACGCCACAGCGAACTTCCGGCAGCTTTCGATCTTGGCGCCAAACTGCTCGATGCGCGCCTCGAGACGCTCGATCTCCTCGCGCGGGTCACCCTCGTCCATCACGGCCTGAACGAAATTACTCCGCCGCGACCCGTGTCATCGGATCGACCGCTTCGACAGAAGTATCGCATGGATTCTTCATTCCCTCCCCTTTGCGGGATAGTTCTTGACCGGCGGAACGCCTTGCCATCTACTCAACCGGTCGTAGTTTTAGCACGACTTGATCTACCAAAGCGCGAACGGGGCCGACTGTCTCGTTGTGCTTGGGGGCGAGCATGGCGTGGTGGGATGATGCCGCAAAAGCACTCGGAGATGCAGTCGCCTCAGGGACCGAGGCGCTGGCCGGGGCGGCAGAAACCGTCTGCACGGCGGCCGGCGACTTTGTTGCCGATGTCGTAGAAAGCGCCGGCAATGGCATCGCGGACGGGGCCACCGCGCTCGGCGACGTATTGGCGGGCATTCCGGGGATAGGCGGTTTTCTGGAAGGGACCTGCGATTGGCTGGGCGGAATCGTTGCGGGCGCCACTAATTTCGTCGGAGGGGTCGTCAAAGCGGTGTTCGGCATCGTTGCCGGTGTCCTCGGCGGACTGATCAGGATTATTGGTGGCATTCTTTGCCTGAACGGATCCCTCATCCTGAAGGGATTGATCGACATCGGCTCCTGCATCGCGGGCGCGGTGCTGATCATCCTCGGGACGCTCGCCTCGCTCGTGCAGCGCATCATCTTCTGCCAGAACAAGGAAAGGACCTTGACCAAGGCCGAATACGAAATGCTGCGTAATGTCTTCCATCTCTCGATATCGCTTTACAACATCAGGATCATCGAAGGCTGGTCGGGCATTTTTGGCATCACGACAAGCGGCGCATTCACGCTCGGCAACACAATCTATGCGAACACCACCGATTTCTCTGCCTCGCCCGCTATTCTCGTGCACGAATGTGTCCACGTCTGGCAGTACCAGGTGCTCGGGCCCCGCTACACGATGGATGCGCTCGGCGCGCAGGCCATCTACGGCCGCGACGGAGGTCCGACCGATGCATATGCCTGGGAGGCGGAATTGGGCCGGGGACATACCCAGTGGCAGGACTTCAACAAGGAAGCTGCGGCCAAACATATTGATGACATCTGGTCCGTCGGCAGCATGAACCCGCTGGACCTCACCTTGAGACCGGGAAGCGGCACCTTCTTCCTTGCAGGTTCCGATGTCTTCCTGCTGAACAGGGGAGAATTCATCTTCAATGGAACTGATTACAGCGATCTCGCTATCGCCTCGGTGAAGACGCTGCGCAACGGCGTCAACTTCCGGATGTCGAAATTCATGTTCATGTGAGCGCCACGCGGTAGTCTGCACCCGGAACGCGTAACTCTTCGATCCAGGTGGGACTCGGCAATGCGGTGGAGACTACTCCGCCGCGACCCGGGTCATCGGATCGACCGCCTCGACCTTGGCGGCGCAGAATTTGAACTCGGGGATTTTCCCGAACGGATCGAGCTTCGGATTGGTGAGCAGGTTCGCCGCCGCCTCGACGTAGGCGAACGGGATGAACACCACGCCGTCCGGCACCGCGTCGTCCTGGCGGGCAGAAAGCTCGACCACACCGCGTCGGGTGGCGACCCGCACGAAATCGCCCGGCTTGATGCCGAGCTTGGCGATCGTGCCGCGCGACAGTCCGGCGACAGGCCCCGGCTCAAGCGCGTCGAGAACGCTCGCGCGGCGCGTCATCGCGCCGGTGTGCCAATGCTCGAGCTGGCGGCCGGTGGTGAGGATGAACGGATACTCGGCGTCGGGCACCTCGTCCGGCGCGGTGTACCTCGTCGCCACCAGCTTGGCGAGGCCATTCGGACGCGGAATGCCCTTGTCGAACACCACGTCGCGGCCGGGAATATCCGGCCCGTCGGTCGGGTAGGTGACGTGATATTCGCGCTCGACGCGATCCCACGAGATGTTGTCCAGCGCCGGCATCATCGACGCCATCTCGGTGAACACCTCGCTGACGTGGTTGTAGTTCCAGGTGCAGCCGATGCGCTGCGCGAGGTCCTGGATGATCCAGAGGTCCTGCCGCGCCTCGCCGGGCAGCGGCAGCGCCATGCGGCCCATCTGCACCTGGCGATTGGTGTTGGTGACGGTGCCGTCCTTTTCCGGCCACGCCGAAGCGGGAAGAATGACGTCGGCATAGGACGCGGTCTCGGTGAGGAAGATGTCCTGCACCACGAGATGCTCGAGATGCGCCAGCGCGCCGCGCGCGTGGTTGAGATCGGGGTCGGACATCGCCGGGTTCTCGCCCATGATGTACATGCCCTTGATCTCGTCGTTGTGCACCGCGTCCATGATCTCGACCACGGTCTTGCCGCGCTTGGGATCGAGCGTGACGCCCCAGGCCGCTTCGTACTTGGCGCGGGTCTCGGCGTTCTCGACCGACTTGTAGTCGGGGAAGAACATCGGGATCAGACCGGCGTCGGAGGCGCCCTGCACGTTGTTCTGGCCGCGCAGCGGATGCAGGCCGGTGCCCGGACGGCCGATCTGGCCGCAGATCAGCGATAGCGCGATCAGGCAGCGCGCGTTGTCGGTGCCGTGGGTGTGCTGCGACACGCCCATGCCCCAGAAGATGATGGCGCTTTCGGCACGGGCAAAGGTGCGCGCGACGTTGCGCAGCACATCCGGCTCGATGCCGCAGATCGGCGCCATCTCCTCCGGCGTGAACGGCTTCACGCTTTCGGCGAGCTGCTCGAAGCCTTCAACGTTGCTCTGGACGTATTGCTGGTCGTAGAGCTTCTCGCCGATGATGACGTTGAGGATGCCGTTGAGCATAGCCACGTCGGTGCCGTTCTTGAACTGCATCATCTGCCAGGCGTGGCGCTGGAGCGCCTGGCCGCGCGGATCCATGACGATCAGCTTGGCGCCGCGCTTGGCCGCCTGCTTGAAGAAGGTCGCGGCGACCGGATGGTTCTCGGTCGGGTTGGCACCGATGACGATGATCACGTCGGAGTTCTTGCACTCGTTGAACGTCGCGGTCACCGCCGCCGAACCGACGCCTTCCAACAGCGCCGCGACTGACGAGGCGTGGCACAGCCGCGTGCAGTGATCGACGTTGTTGGAGCCGAAGCCGGTGCGAACCAGCTTTTGGAACAGATAGGCCTCCTCGTTCGAGCCTTTCGCCGAACCGAAGCCGGCGAGCGAGCGCGGGCCGTCGCGGTCGCGGATTTTTACCAAGCCCTTGGCGGCGCGGTCCATCGCCTCCTCCCAGGTCGCCGGGCGGAAGTGCGTCCACGGATTGGCCGGATCGACCAGATCGTCGGCGGCTTTGCCGACGCCATCCTTGCGGACCATCGGCTGGGTCAGGCGCTGCGGATTTGAGACGTAGTCGAAGCCGAAGCGGCCCTTGACGCAGAGCCGGTTCTGGTTAGCCGGGCCATCGCGGCCGGTGACCGAGATCAGCTTGTCGTTCTTGATCTCA
>CAMDEB010000318.1 GCA_945893085.1 Rhodoplanes serenus
GCCAACCACGTGATGAAGCTGATCCGCGACATGCGCGGCGGTAAGGATTACGACTCGACCTGGGGCAAGCGGATGACCGGCGCCGGACCCTATGCCTGGATGATCGGCCGCCGGTTCGAGACCGCCTGCGCGAAGCTCGGCCTCAACCAGAACAAGCGGCCGCTCACCACCGAGCACTTCACATCGCCGCGGCCGCGCGCGCAGCAACTCAGCCTGTTCGAATGACGACGGAGGCCGCGTCGCCGCGGCTGACGGTGGTGACGCTCGGCGTGCGCGATGTCCGCGCCAGCGCGGCGTTCTACGAGGCGCTGGGATTTGTCCGCAAGGTCCGCGCGACCGGCGACGAGATCGCCTTCATCGACGCCGGCGGCGTGGTGCTGGCGCTGTGGGACTGGGACAAGCTTGCGGCCGACGCGGCGGTCACGCCGGAACCGAGACCGCAAGGGTTTCGCGGCACGACGCTGGCCTGGAACTGCAAGACGCCCGCCGAGGTCGATGCCGCCTATGCCCGCGGGCTCGCGGCCGGCGGCAAGGCGCTACGAGAGCCGGGCAAGACCGATTATGGCGGCTATCGCGGCTACTTCGCCGATCCCGACGGCCATGCCTGGGAGGTCGTGGTCGCTCCGGGCTTTACCTTTACCGACGACGGACGCCTGATCCTGCCGGAATAAGGCCGAAGGGCGGTTTTCCCCGCCATTCTCATCGGCCGACGCCGTCGGTTGACTCGCACACCCTGCCGCGCACTCATCGCAGCATGAGTCGCGCAGTCATCAAGATCGGGCGTCTGCCGCTGGATGAGGCCGATATCCGGCCGACGTTCCGGCGCGAACGTGCCGCCATGAAGCGCGGCATCTGGCCGATCGCCGGTTGCGACGAGGCCGGTCGCGGGCCGCTCGCAGGTCCCGTGGTCGCCGCCGCCGTGGTGCTCGATCCCAAACGCATTCCGCGCGGCCTCAATGACTCCAAGAAGCTCGATCGCGAGGAGCGCGAGCGGCTCTATCAGAAAATCTGCGCCAGCGCCGAGGTGGCGGTCGCCTTCGGCTGCACGGCGCGGATCGACCGCGACAACATCCTGCGGGCGTCGCTCTGGGCGCTGGCGCGGGCGGTGAAGGCGCTGCCGGTGCGGCCGCGGCTGGTGTTCGTCGATGGCCGCGACCGCATCGACGCCGGCTGCGACTGCGAGGCGGTGATCAGCGGTGATGCGCTCGTGTTGTCGATCGCCGCGGCTTCGATCGTCGCCAAGGTGACACGCGACCGGCTGATGATGCGGCTCGGCGCGGCGCATCCCGGCTACGGCTTCGAGCGCCACATGGGCTACAGCGTGCCCGAGCATTTCGATGCGTTGAACCGGCTGGGGCCGACGATTCATCATCGCCGCTCGTTCGCGCCGGTTGCGGCGTTCTATGAAGATGCCGCGGCCAGCGAGGCCGAATCCGGGTTGCCTCTGCAGCGCGCGCGGGCTTAGCTCGGCCTCAAACGTCGGCCATTTGAGGCAATGCTCAGAATATCCCTGTTCGTCGAACTGTTGCGCACGCGTCCGTTGCTGGTGTTCTGGACCGCGGCGCTGGCGCAAGGGGCGCTGTGGACGCTGGTGCCGACGCTGTTCTACACGGCGCCGCCCGGCGATCTCCCACAGGTGCTGGCGATCGGCCAAGAGTTTCAGTTCGGCACCTATTTCGGTCCGCCGCTCGGCCATTGGTTGGCTGAGATCGCCTACGTGACCGGCGGCCTGTTCGGCGTCTTCCTGCTCTCGCAAGTTTGCGTCGTCGTCACCTATTGGGCTGTGTTCGCGCTCGGCCGCTTGATCGTCGGCGACAAGCACGCCGTGATGGCGGTGCTGCTGATGGCCGGCGTTTCGGTGTTCACGGTTCCGACGCCGGATTTCGGCCCCGGCGTTCTTGCGATGGCGCTGTGGGCGCTGATCCTGCTGCACACCTGGCGCGCGATCGGCGAGGGGCGTCGCCGCTACTGGCTGCTCTGCGGCCTGGAGATCGGCCTGCTGCTGCTGACGACCTACGAGGGATTTATTCTCGTCGGCCTCGTCGCCGTGTTCATGCTGCTCGACGCGCGGCTCCGCGCGCAACTTCTTTTCATGGAGCCGTGGATCGGCGGCATCATCGCGCTGATGGTGTTTTTCCCGCACCTGATCTGGATCGACCAAGTCGGCGGCGTGACGCTGGCGGGCCGCGCCAGCATCAGTATCAACTTGTGGTCCTGGGGACACCTGTTGGTGATGTTGATCGTCGGTCACGCCGGACTGGCGGTGCTGGTGTTGCTGGGACGCGGGTTCACGCTGTCACGGAGCGGCCCGGCGCTCGAGATCGAACGGTCGCCGATCGATCCGATGGCGCGCAAGTTCGTCTATTTCTTCGCGCTGACGCCCGCTCTTGCGGTCGGCCTGCTCGCGGTCATCACCAGCCGCGTCGACTTCGCTGCGGGGCCGCTGGTGGTACTCTCCGGCCTTGCGGTGATCGTCGCCGCCGGCGACCGGATCCGGATCGCGCATCACCGGCTCATCGGCTTTGCCTGGGCCGCGCTGCTGGTGCTGCCGCCGCTGATCGTCGCGGTGTCGGTGCCGCTGCTGCCGTGGACGCTGGGCATCGATCTGCGGGTGTCGCAGCCGGCCGCGGAGATGGGACGCTTCTTCGCCGAAAGCTTCGAGCGCCGCACCGGCCGTCCACTGGCGATCGTGGCGGGCGATGCGCGCATCGCCGCGCTGGTCGCGCTTGCCGCGCCGAGCCGGCCGAGCCTCTATCTCGACCTTACGCCGGAGCGTTCGTCTTGGGTGCGCCGACAGGACATCGCGGAAAAGGGTGCGGTGGTGGTGTGGCCGGCGACCGATACGCGCGGCACGCCGCCGGCTGCGATCCGCGAGCGCTATCCCGATCTGGTGCCGGAGGTGCCGCCGCGGGCGTTCTCGCGGCGGTTCCAGGGCTGGCTGCCGCTGACGCGCGTCGGCTGGGCGGTGATCCGGCCGCGTTCGGCGCGATAGGCGTCAGTGATAGCCTTCGCCGGGCTTAACCTTGCCGCGGAACAGCCAGTACACATAAGCGGTGTAGGCGAAGATCAGCGGCAGCAGGAACAGCGTGCCGACCAGCATGAACATCTGGCTCGATGGCGCCGCTGCGGTTTCCCAGATCGTCAGCGACGGCGGCACGAGATAGGGAAACCAGGAAATCGCCAGGCCGAGAAAGCCCAGAAGAAAGAGCGCGATCGAGGCGAGGAACGGCGCCACGTCGCGTCCGCGCTCCAGCCCGCGCCAGGCGAGGAATGCGGTGAGCGCGGTCACGACGGGGACGGGCCATAAGAACAGAATGTTCGGCAGCGAGAACCAGCGCTCGGCGATCCGTGGGATGGCAAGCGGCGTCCACAGGCTCACCACCGCCATGAAGCCGAGCACGGCGAGGAGCAGCAGCTTCGACTGCATCCGGGCGCGCTCGGCGACCGGGCCTTCGGTCTTCATCACCAGCCAGGTCGCGCCGAGCAGCGCGTAGCCCGTGACGACGCCGAGCCCGCACAGCAGCGCGAACGGCGTGGCCCAGTCGAACGCGCCGCCGGCATAGGCGCCGTTCTCGACGCGGACGCCCTGGACCATGCCGCCCAGGATCACGCCCTGGCAGAAGCCCGCGAGGGTCGAACCCGCGGCGAAGGCGGCGTTCCAAAGTTTCTTGTGACCGGCGATCTCGCGGAACTCGAACGCGACGCCACGGAACACCAGCGCCAGCAGCATCACGATCACCGGCAGATAGAACGCCGGCATCACCACCGCATAGGCGGGAGGGAACGCCACCAGCAGCCCGACGCCGCCCAGCACCAGCCAAGTTTCGTTGCCGTCCCAGAACGGCGCGATCGAGGTCATCATCTGGTCGCGCGTTTCGTCGTCCTTGGCGAACGGAAACAGTGCGCTGATGCCGAGGTCGAAGCCGTCGAGGATCACATACACGGCGACCGCGGTGCCGATGATGGCGGCCCAGATCAGCGGGAGCTGGCTTTCCATGGCCATCATCCTCGGCCCAGTGCTTCGCGGCCTGCGTCGTGGGCCGCCGAGAGCGGCGAACCCGGCGCCCTGGGCGGCTCGGTCGCCTGGGCCTGCGGTCCCTTCGCGATCAGGCGGTTGATGTAGTAGATGCCGAACGAGAACACGATGCCATAGACCAACACGAACATCGCCAGCGTGGTCGCGATCGTGCCGCCCAGCACTGGCGAGGTCGCGTCCGCCGTGCGCTGGATGCCGTGCACGATCCACGGCTGGCGGCCGCTCTCGGTCACCACCCAGCCGGCCAGCACGGCGACGAAACCGATCCACCAGGTGTGCGCCATGACGCGCAGGTACCAGCGCGTCGTGAACAACGTTCCGCGCCACCACAGGAATGCTCCGTAGAGCGCCGCCGGGATCATGAAGAAACCGATGGCGAGCATGATGCGGAAGGCGAAGAACACGGTTTTGACCGGCGGCCGGTCCTGCGGTGGCACGCTGGTCAAGCCCGGGAACAAGCCGTTCGGATCGTGGGTGAGAATGATGGACGCGCCGCGCGGGATCGAGATTTCGAACCGGTTGCGCTCGGCTTGCTCGTCCGGCCAGGCGAAGATGTGGAAATCGCCTGGCTTGCTGCCGTCCCAGTGTGCCTCCATCGCAGCAACCTTGACCGGCTGATGCTTGAGCGTGTTAAGGCCATGCTGGTCGCCGAGGAACAGTTGCAGCGGCGCGAGCACGGCCAGCAGCCCGATCGCCATCCGCAGCATGGTGCGCGCTTCCTCGACGTGGCGCCCGGCGATGAGATAGCGCGCGCCGACCGCGAGCACGACGAAGCCCGCCGTCAGGTACGAAGCATTGAGCATGTGCGCCAAGCGATAGAGGAAGCTCGGATTGAACACGATCGCCCACCAGTCGAGCGGCATGGCGACGCCGTTTCGCATCTCATGGCCGGCCGGGGTGTGCATCCAGCTGTTGGCCGACAGGATCCAGAACGCCGAGATCGCGGTGCCGAGCGCGACCATGATGGCGGAGAGCGTGTGCAGCCAGCGCGGCACGCGGTTGCCGCCGAACAGCAGGACGGTGAGGAAGGTCGACTCGAGGAAGAGCGCGGTCAGCACCTCGTAGCCGGCGAGCGGCCCGATGATGTTGCCGGCGACGACGGAGAACCGGCTCCAGTTGGTGCCGAGTTCGTAGGACAGCACGACGCCCGAGGCCACGCCCATGCCGAACGACACGGCGAAGATCTTGATCCAGAACCGCGCGATCCGCTGATAGTGCTCGCGGCCGGTGACGAGCGTCATCACCTCGAGCGTCGCGATATAGGCCGAGAGCCCGATGGTCAGGGTCGGGAAGATGATGTGGAACGAAATGGTGAAAGCAAACTGCAGCCGGGCGAGGAGGACGGGATCGATATTGAGCTGGCCCCGGTTTCTTTGGACACCAC
The DNA here is from genome assembly GCA_945893085.1 of Rhodoplanes serenus. Classification (GTDB taxonomy): domain Bacteria; phylum Pseudomonadota; class Alphaproteobacteria; order Rhizobiales; family Xanthobacteraceae; genus Z2-YC6860. The sequence goes on from CAMDEB010000318.1 coordinate 5,421, forward strand.
ATTGTCCACTGGAACCGAGAAGGAATGGCCCTCATGAAGGACAGTTATCTTGAATCGTCTGCGGCTTTTGTTGGTCCTGTTGGAAGCGAGGGCGGGCGCCGCCCGTCCACGCTTTCC
>CAMDEB010000319.1 GCA_945893085.1 Rhodoplanes serenus
TGTACATGCTGGTGCCGAACCCGCCGCATCTCGACTTCCTCCCGGTCGCCGTGATCTTCGTGTCGGCGACGCTGCTGGGCTTCGCCAGCCACTCGCCCGGCGGTCTCGGCGTGTTCGACGCCGCCATGCTGATCGCGCTGTCGCAATACGACAAGGAGGAGCTGCTGGCCGGGCTGCTGATCTTCCGGTTGCTCTACTACCTCATTCCGTTCACGCTGGCGCTTGGGCTCCTCGGCGGTCGCGAACTGGTGCTGAGCCTGGCGAGGCGGCGTGATGTCGGCGGCGGATGAGGATGGCGCCCGGAAATCCGGCTGGCTCGGCCGGCTGTGGCCGCAACGCCTCGCTGACCAGGCCGCGGTAGCACCGGCCAGCGGGCCGGTCCTGTCGTTGCAGGACAATCCTCTGCTCGAAGCGGTGGTGTCGGGCTTGCCCGATCCGGTCGTGGTGCTGGATGCCGCGGGCCGCGTCGCCGCCTTCAACGCGGCGGCGGGTGCGCTGGCGCCGGCGCTGCGCCGCGGCGAGCCGGCCTCGATCGCATTGCGGATGCCCGAGCTGGTCGAGGCGATCCGCCATGCCAGCTTGACCGGCCAGCCGCGGCGGATCGAATTCTCCGAGCGCGTTCCCGCCGATCGCTGGTGGGAGGCGTTCGTGGCGCCGGTCACCGTCACGGGCGCTGCGGGTTTCATGCTGATCACGCTGCACGATCTTTCGCCGCTGCGGCGGGTCGAGGAGATGCGCGCCGACTTCGTCGCCAATGCGAGCCACGAGCTGCGCACGCCGCTCGCGGCGCTGGCCGGTTTCATCGAGACGCTGCAGGGATCGGCGCGCGAGGATCCGGAGGCGCGCGATCGCTTCCTCGGCATCATGCAGGCCCAGGCCTGGCGCATGGCGCGGCTGATCGACGATTTGCTCTCGCTCTCGCGCATCGAATTGCGCGCGCACATGCGTCCCGACACTGCGGTCGATCTGGCGGCGATCGTCCGTCAGGTGGTCGATGGATTGCAGACGCTGGCCCGCGACCGCAGCGTGGCCATCGAGGTGACGATGCCGGCGGAGCCGCAGGTGGTGCTGGGCGATCGCGACGAACTGATCCGGCTGGTGGAGAACCTGGTCGAGAACGGGCTGAAGTACGGTGCCAGCGGCAAGCGGGTCGAGGTCAGCCTCGCACCGGGCAACGCGCCGGACGGCCGCCGCGAGGTGCGTTTCGCCGTTCGCGATCATGGACCGGGGATCGCGGCCGAGCATCTGCCGCGACTGACCGAGCGGTTCTACCGGGTCGACGTCACCGAAAGCCGCGCCCAGGGCGGCACCGGCCTGGGGCTGGCGCTGGTCAAGCATATCGTCAACCGCCACCTCGGGCGGCTCACCATCGACTCCAGGCCGGGCGAGGGTGCGACGTTCACCGTTCGCCTGCCGCCAGCCTGAATTATCCAAGCATAATCAATATCTTAAACTGTCATCCCGCTGTCATCGTTCGTTCATAGAACGATTGCATGCGCTGCCTAGACCTCGTGGCGATACCAACACGGAGGACAAACATGAAGCTCCTAAAAACATTGACCGCTGCCGGCTTTATCGCCGCGGCGTTGTTTCCCGCTTCCGCCGCCGACATTTCAGGCGCCGGCGCGAGCTTCCCCTATCCGGTCTACACCAAGTGGGCCGACGCCTATAAGAAGGAGACCGGCATCGGTCTCAACTACCAGTCGATCGGCTCTGGCGGCGGCATCAAGCAGATTCAGGCCAAGACCGTTGTCTTCGGAGCGAGCGACATGCCGCTCAAGCCCGAGCAACTGGCCAAGGACGGTCTCGTCCAATTCCCGACGGTACTCGGCGGCGTGGTGCCGGTGATCAACGTCGAAGGCCTGAAATCCGGCGAGCTCACGCTCGACGGTCCGACGCTCGCCAGGCTCTTCCTCGGCGAGATCAAGACCTGGAACGACGCCGCGATCCAGAAGCTGAACCCGAGCACCAAGCTGCCTGCGCAACCGGTCGTGGTGGTGCACCGCTCCGACGGTTCCGGCACGACGTTCCTGTTCGCCGATTATCTCTCGAAGGTCAGCCCGACTTGGAAAGACAAGGTCGGCGCTAACACGGCTGTCGAGTGGCCGGTCGGCCTCGGCGCCAAGGGCAACGAAGGCGTTGCCAACAACGTCGCGCAGACCAAGGGCTCGGTCGGCTACGTCGAATATGCCTACGCCAAGCAGAACAAGCTGACCCACACCAAGATGATCAACAAGGACGGCAAGGCGATCGAGCCGACCGCCGACTCGTTTATGGCGGCCGCCGCCAACGCGGACTGGGAAGGGACGCCCGGATTCGGCCTCGTGCTGACCAACGGAGTCGGCGCGACCAGCTGGCCGATTGCCGGCGCCACCTTCATCCTGATTCACAAGCAGCCGCCCAAGCCGGCCGACGCCACCGAAGCGCTGAAGTTCTTCGCCTGGGCCTACAGCAAGGGCGACAAGATGGCGCTCGACCTCGACTACGTCCCGATGCCCGACAAGGTCGTCAGTGCGATCCAGAAGGTATGGGCGAAAGAAATCAAGGACAGCAGCGGCAAGCCGTTGTTCTCTCTTTCGAACTGATGCCTAACGTGCTCGGAAAAGGCGCCGGTGGCGCCTTTTCCTTCTTCTCCTTGACTTCATTCGTGTTTTCCACCGCCGGGATTCGTGACTTGTGCTGCGGCCGCCGGGCCGCTTGAGTGGGCTCTCCAAAACACCAACCTCGAGAGAGCCTGATGCAGTCCGCTGGGAGGCGAACCGTGGCCGATCTTGCGTTACAACGCGGCGCCATCCAGGCTGCGGAAATCCCATCGCGCGCCAAGGTGCTGGCGCAGCTGCGTCTGAAGGACGCCGGCTTCCGCTATCTCACGCGCACCGCCGCGATCATGGTGTTGCTCCTGCTCGGCGGCGTGATCATCGCGCTTGTCATCGGCGCGGTGCCCGCACTGCAGGCGTTCGGCATCAATTTCCTGTTCGAGCAGCGCTGGAATCCGGTGACCGAAAAATTCGGTGCGCTGGCGCCGATCTACGGCACGATCGTCACGTCGTTGATCGCGATGCTGATCGCGGTGCCGATTGGCCTGATGATCGCAATGTTCCTCACCGAGCTCTGCCCGCAATGGCTGCGCCGGCCGATCGGTACCGCGATCGAGCTGCTCGCCGGCATTCCCAGCATCATCTACGGCATCTGGGGCCTGTTCGTGTTTGCGCCCTTCTTGCAGCAGACCTTGCAGCCGTTCCTGATCGCAACGTTCGGCAGCGTTCCCGTCCTTTCGACGTTGTTCGAAGGCCCGCCCTACGGCATCGGCGTGCTGACCGCGAGCCTGATCCTCGCGATCATGGTGTTGCCGTTCATCACTGCGATCTCGCGCGACGTGTTCGACGCGGTGCCTCCCGTTCTCAAAGAAGCGGCCTACGGTATGGGCGCCACGACCTGGGAGGTGGTGCGTTACGTCGTGCTGCCATACGCGCGGGTTGGCGTCATCGGCGGCGTCATGCTGGGGCTCGGCCGTGCGCTGGGCGAGACCATGGCCGTGACCTTCGTCATCGGCAATGCCCACAAGATATCCGCTTCGCTGATCGCGCCCGGTACGACGATCTCCGCCACCATCGCCAACGAATTCACGGAAGCCGTCGGCGATCTCTACACCTCGTCGCTGATCGCTCTTGGGCTCATCCTGTTCCTCATCACCTTCATCGTCCTTGCGATTGCTCGCTATCTGCTGTTGCGGATCGAGCGGCGGATCGGGTAACATCATGGCAATCGCGAAGAGCAGTAGTCTCTATTCCTCCCGCCGCCGCCGCAATGCCATCGCAATGGGCCTTTCGCTCGCAGCGACCCTGTTCGGGCTGGGTTGGCTGGTGCTGATTCTCGGTGTGCTGCTGTATGAGGGCGTAAGCGGTCTTTCGCTGCAGGTCTTTACCGAGATGACGCCGCCGCCCGGCTCGACCGGCGGCCTGCTCAATCCCATCGTCGGCAGCCTGATCATGACCACCATCGCGGTGTTGATCGGCACGCCGATTGGAATTTTGGCCGGCACCTACATGGCCGAATACGGTCGCTACGACAAATTGACCAGCGTGGTCCGCTTCATCAACGACATCCTGCTCAGCGCGCCGTCGATCGTCATCGGCCTGTTTATTTATGAGGTCGTGGTCACGCCGATGGGACATTTTTCCGGATGGGCGGGCGCCCTATCGCTTGCGGTGATCGTGATCCCGGTCGTGGTGCGCACCACCGAGGACATGCTGACGCTGGTACCCAATCCATTGCGCGAGGCCGCGACCGCGCTCGGCATGCCGCGTGCCTACGTCATCCAGCGCGTGTGCTACCGCGCCGCGCAGGCCGGCATGATAACCGGTGTGCTGCTCGCGGTCGCGCGCATCAGCGGCGAAACCGCGCCGCTGTTGTTTACCGCGCTGAACAACCAATTCTGGAGCACCAACCTCAATGCGCCGATGGCGAGCCTGCCGGCCGTCATCTTCCAGTTCGCGCTCAGCCCCTACAAGGACTGGCAGGCGCTCGCCTGGACCGGCGCTCTCATCATCACCTTCACCGTGCTCGCGCTGAGTATCGGCGCGCGCGCCCTGGCATCAGCGAGTAAACGGTCATGAATGTCGCGCCGATGACGACGGTACCCTCCGTCACCCACGCCGCCATCGATACGGCGGGGCTGGCGGAGCGGATTTCGATCCGCAATCTCGATTTCTTTTACGGTGACAGCCGGGCGCTGAAGTCGATCAGCCTGCCGCTCTATGCCGGCAAGGTCACGGCCTTCATTGGGCCTTCGGGCTGCGGGAAGTCGACGCTGCTGCGCGTGCTCAACCGCATGTACGACCTCTATCCAAACCAGCGGGCCACCGGCGAAGTGCTACTCGACGGCGAGGACATCCTGTCTCCGGGCCAGGACGTCAATCTCCTGCGCGCGCGGATCGGCATGGTGTTCCAGAAGCCGACGCCGTTCCCGATGTCGATCTACGAGAACATCGCGTTCGGCATCCGATTGTATGAAAAGCTGTCGAAGTCCGAGCTCGACGCACGGGTCGAAACCGCGCTCAAGCGCGCGGCGCTGTGGGGAGAGGTCAAGGACAAGCTCTCGGCCAACGGATTGAGCCTCTCGGGCGGTCAGCAGCAACGGCTTTGCATTGCCCGGACTGTAGCGGTGAGCCCAGACGTGATCCTGTTCGACGAACCCTGCTCCGCGCTCGATCCGATCTCGACCGCGAAGATCGAAGAGCTGATGGACGAGCTGAAATCGGACTACACGATCGTGATCGTGACGCACAACATGCAACAGGCGGCGCGGGTATCCGATTTCACCGCCTTCATGTATCTCGGCGAGTTGATCGAATTCGATTCCACCACCAAGATATTCACCGCGCCCAGCGACCGGCGCACCCAGGATTACATCACCGGGCGCTTCGGCTGACGCGAGGATAAGTCATGATGAACGAACACACCGCGAAAGCCTTCGACGTCGATCTGGAGGAGCTCACGCGCAAGGTTGCCGAGATGGGCGGCCTTGCCGAA
>CAMDEB010000320.1 GCA_945893085.1 Rhodoplanes serenus
CGCACCGGCGGCGAGATCATGCTGCGCGGCCATGAGCTCGGCCAGATCAAGCCGGGCTTCCTCGCCGACCTGCTGCTGGTCGACGGCGATCCGCTGAAGGACGTGCGCGTGCTGCAGGACAAGAAGCGCCTGGCGATGATCATGAAGGGTGGCGCGCGCTACGTGCCGTGCGAGGGCGCGCCGCATGTGCGGCGGCTGCACTGACTCCACGCTGCAGAAGGGCCGTCTTGACCGCTTTCCGATCCGGTTCCTATCTTCGCGCCTTAAATGGGGGATATCGGATGAAGCTATCGAGACGCGCGGCGGGCGCCGCGCTGCTGTCCTTTGCCGCTGCATCAAGCGCATGGGCGCAGGCCTATCCGTCGAAGCCGATCCGCATCGTCGTGCCGACCGGTGCGGGCGGCATCACCGACATCGTGGCCCGAATCGCGGGCGCGCGCCTGTCGGAGCGACTGGACCAGCCGGTGCTGATCGACAATCGCCCCGGCGCCAGTGGCATCATCGGCACCGAGGTCGTCGCGCGTTCGGCACCCGATGGCTACACGCTGCTGATGGTCTATCCCAGCCATCCGGTGAACCCGATGCTGAAGAAGCAGCTTCCCTACGACACCGTCGCCGACTTCACCGGTGTGACGACCCTTACCACCGTATCGCTCGTCTTGCTGGTGCCGCCGGCGCTGCCGGTGAAGAACGTCCAGGAGCTGATTGCGCTCGCGAAAAAGGACCGAGTCACCTGCGCCAATGTCGGCAGCGGCAGCCTGGCGCATCTCGGCGCTGAGCTGTTTCGCTCCAAGGCTGGCATCGAACTCGTCCACGTGCCCTATCGCAGCGCGCCGGCGGCACAGCAGGCGGTGATGAGCGGCGAGGTGCAGATGTTCTTCGATACGCCGATCACCGCCGTGCCGCTCATCAAGGACGGCCGCATGCGCGCCCTCGGCGTCAGCACGCGCGCCCGTTCGCCGCTCCTGCCCGAGGTGCCGACGATCGATGAGGCAGGCGTGTCGGGTTACGAAGTGCTGGGCTGGAACGGCATCCTCGTGCCGTCCGCGACGCCGGCCGCGATCGTGCAGAAGCTGAACCAGGAGATTCGCGCCATCCTCGACGAGCCCGAGATCCGCCAGAAGCTGGCGCAGCAAGGCGCGGAGCCGGCGCCGACCGATCCGGAGAGCTTCGCTCGACTGATCCGCGCCGACGTCGCCAAGTGGTCCGAGGTGATCCGCAACGCCGGCATCCAGCCCGAATAGAAAGACACACCATGCCGCGCGCCAAAATCACGCCGGATCTCGAGATGTATTATCGCGACGAATGTTTTGCCGATGGCTGGGCAGCACCTGCGGACATGCTGCTGCTGCATGGCAATGCCGAGAGCGGCGAGGCATGGAATGCCCTGATGCCGGTCCTCGGCCGCCGTTTCCGGGTGGTGCGGCCCGACATGCGCGGCTTCGGCCGCTCGACGCCGATGCCGCTCGACTACAAGTGGTTGGTCGACCGCATCATCGCAGATTTCATCGCGCTCGCCGACTCGCTCGGCCTCGACACCTTCCATATCGGTGCGGCCAAGGTCGCTTGCCCGATCGCGCTGCGGCTCGCCGCCCGCCATCCCGGCCGTGTGCGTTCGCTCGCCGTGCTGGGCGGCATCGTTTCGGGCGAAGTCTCGGTCGGCGCTCGTGCCGCCTCGTGGCTCGAGCATATCGAACAGAAGGGCGTCGAGAGCTGGGCGCGTTGGACCATGCCGGGCCGGCTCGGCAGCACCACGTCGCCGGAGATGATGGAAGGCTGGACCAGGCTGATGGGCCGGACGCCGCTCTCGACCCAGCTTGGCTTCATCCGATCGGTGCCGGCGATCGACGTGCGGCCCGATCTGCCGTCGATCCAGTGCCCGACGCTGGTCGTCACGACCGACGGCAGTGGGCTGGGCTCGGTCGAATCCGTCCGTGCCTGGCAGCAGGCGATCCCGAAATCGGAGTTCATGGTCGTGCCGGGCGATTCGTATCACGTAGCGGCGACCCATCCCGAGGTCTGCGCTGAAGCGATGCTCGACTTCACCCGCCGCCTCACCTGAGATCAGGCGGTGCGACCCCGCATGATCCGAGGCGCATTCGTTACCGCCTTGGTTGTGGTCGTCGCTCTCATAGTCTGGCTACCCAGGTTTAATTTTGTGCCGGGAACGACACATGGGACCTGGTCCGTCGCCGACGCCGAGCTGATCCGCGAGCAGAGTGCCACACCGTCCGGCGTCGTGGGCCCGATTGCGCACTTGCGCGCGAAGGGCGCAGACGGCGTAGCGATCTTCCTTCTCGGCGGCCTCGATGTGCCCGAAGGCGAGGTCGTATTCTCGGTCTATCTTCGGGCTGTGAGTGGTGGCCCGTTGCAACTCAATCTGTTCGCCGACGAGCGTGCGGTGCTGGTCGTCGCGCCGAGTGCCGACGGCTGGACGCGTTATCAGCTAAGCGGCTACCACAGTTGGGGCAAGCCGATCACGGTGAACATCGGCGGCGTCCGCTCGTTTGTCTCGGGCATGGCGGTCGATGTCTGGGGGGCGCAGCTCAATGCCAGCAGCGTGCCTGGCACGCCACGCGAGTCGGCGTCACGATCGAATTTCGGCTTTGGACTTTTCGGTGGCCTGCCGCTGTGGATTGCCTTGTTCGGCACGGCGGGCGGTTGGCTCGTGTACGAATACGCCCGCCGCGGCAACAAGATCGCGATGCCCTCGAAGTGGATCTATGTCGCGCTGATTTTCTGGTTCTTCACCTTCGACATCGTTGCCGCCCACCTGGTTCCTGGCGAATCGCCGTTTCGCGTGCCGCACCCGTTCTATCATCATGGCATCTCACCCAGCAGCCGGATCATCGACCGATGGGGGCCGCTGACCACGGTGATCTTCAGCAACGACGTCGGCATGAAGGACGTATCGATTCGGAAGGTCGATCGCAAGCTCGACGGCTATCGCATTTTGGCGCTCGGCGACTCCTTCACCGAGGGACAGGGCTATCGATACGAGGAGACCTTTTCTGGCGTATTCTCGGATCTGGCGCGAAAAAGCGGGTTGAGGCTCGAGGTGCTGAACGGCGGAGTCGCCAGCCATTCACCCAAGACCTATTACCTCAAGCTCAAGTATCTGTTGGACGCAGAGAAGCTCGAAATCGACGAGCTCTGGTTGTTCGTCGACGTGTCCGACGCGCAGGACGAGGTGACGTACAGGCATTTCTGGCCGTCGCGGCAGGCAGATGCCGAACATCTGGCCCGCCGACTAAACGCATTCCTGTATCTCAACTCCTACGTCTATGCGCACCATCTCCGGCGCCGCTACCATCGCGCTGTTGAGGAGTTCCTCATCGACACCGTCAACTGGGGCAGGCAAATCGGACTGCTGTCCGTTGCATTGTCAGCGCCAACCGAGGCTTTTGACGGCCTTGCAAGGCCGCCCGGTGCGGACGACGCTGCAACACGGCTGGATCGTGATTTCGCCACGCTCGATCCACGCCAGCCGTGGACTCAACCACAACTTTGGCCCAAGGGCGGCTACATGGCTGAACGCTATGGCTGGTACGAGGACCCGGCGGTGCGCAGACGCTGGGCCGATGACGGCACTTTTCTCGCCCAGGGCTACATGAGGGAAATCATTGCGCTCGCCCGCAAGAGAAACATCCGCGTTGGTATGGCGATCTATCCGGCTTCCGTGAGCTTCGGCACCGACACGAGGAGTTACGAAGGCGATTGGCGTAAGCTCAGCGAAACCCTCGACGTCCCGTTCCTCAACTTGTTCGACAGCTTTCGCGGCTTGGCCTTGTCCGACGAAGAATTGAGGCGGCGCTACTACCTCTTCGGCGACGTTCATTTCAACGACCAAGGACATCGCCTCGCCGGTGAAACCTGGTTCGCCGCCTGGTGCGGGCAGCGGACGGCGGTCAGTGGCGCAATCCCCTGCCAACTGCCGCCAGCGAAGCGATAAGCCTCCCGCCTCAGAGCTTTGAGGCCCGGTACCAGGCGATCGTCCGCCGCAGCCCCTCGTCCAGGGGAATTATATACTTTGCGCAATAGGCCCAAAGAATATACTTGGGGTAAAAGGTGACCCCCTGACTACTTTGCGCCAAGCGATGTTTACCGATGCCGATAAAGCCCGCGAACACATGGAGCGTGTTCGCTGGCCCTCCGGGAAGCCGGCCTGCCCGCATTGCGGCGTGGAGGGCGAGGCGACGCTGGTACAGGGCAAGTCGCATCGGCCGGGGTTGTACCAGTGCAACGCCTGCCGCCAGCCGTTCACGGTCACGGTCGGCACGGTCATGGAGAAGTCCCATATCCCGCTCAACAAGTGGCTCATGGGCTTTCATCTGATGTCGGCCAGCAAGAAGGGCATCAGCGCCCACCAGCTGCACCGCATGCTCGGGATCACCTACAAGTCGGCTTGGTTCATGGCTCACCGCATTCGTGAGGCGATGGTGCCCGCCAAGGGCGAGCCCCCCCATGGGCGGCGAAGGCCAGACGGTTGAGGTTGATGAGACCTACGTTGGTGGCAAGGAGCGCAACAAGCACAAGGCCAGGCGCGACAAGAAGAACATCGGCGGCGTTGGCAAGCAGATGGTCCTGTCGCTGGTCGAGCGTGGCGGCAAGGTCCGCTCGCAGCATCTGGCGAGCGTCAACACCCGCAATCTGCGCGATATCCTGACCGCTCAGTTGAAGCGCGGCACGGCGGTTATGACGGACGATGCAGGCCAGTACCGTCTTGTCGGCCGCGACTTCCCGCACGAGAGCGTCAATCACGGCATTGGCGAGTACGTTCGCGGCGGCGTTCACACGAACACGATTGAAGGTTACTTCTCGAGCCTGAAGCGCGGCGTGAACGGCGTGTACCACCATGTCAGCCAGCAGCACTTGAAGCGTTATCTGGCCGAGTTTGATTTCCGCTACAACGAGCGCTCGGCTCTCGGCGTTGAAGGTGTGGAACGGGCGAACAAGGCGATTAGGGGCGTTGAAGGAAAGCGCCTCACCTATCGCCACGTTAGCGGTTAGGGGAGTCACGCCTTTCGGCGCGGTCGCGCTTCCGCACGCGCGATTTTGGCGATGATTGACGGTCGGTTTTGAGCGGCTTGCCGAGGCTGCTCTTACCAACAAATTTCTCGAGCGGTTTCGACGGCATGCTAAGTGCTCGCCGCAGAATAGCGTCTCGTCTCGTGGCCACCTCCTCGCTGGACGGCTCATTCTTCTTTGGCCTCATGGTAGGGCGCTCCTTCAAAATGCGTGTTGCCAACGGTTTGCGGACCATACGCGTTGAACCATTCTCGCAATTTTTCCCGATATGCCTGGTTGATGATTTCAACGTTTCCGGTCTCGTCCATTACTGTCAGCACAGTCTCTTTACCAACGCTTGAGACATCACTGCTGTCCGGTTAAATTGAGGGCCGAATCGCAAAAACCCCCTCCAGGCACGGGTTTCCGGGTGCTGAAGGGTGGTGTCGATTTGAATGGCGATTGCCAATTCTGGCAGTCTTCTGGGCTTTCGCCCGGAGGCCGTCATGAACA
>CAMDEB010000321.1 GCA_945893085.1 Rhodoplanes serenus
GACCTCGATGCGGTGCTGGCGTTCGGCGGCACAGCCTTCTCCGACGCGGGGCTGCAATGGCCGCGCGAGGTTGCGCTTGCGCTGGAGGTCGGACGGGGCCGGCTCGCCGGTTTCGAGGCTCGCCAGATCACGACGCGGCTGAAATTCGACGCCAGCGGGATCGCGGTCGAGCGAATTTCCGTCGCCGATTTCGGCAACGCCAAGATCGAAGCCAGCGGCCGCATCGTCACCACGGCCACGCCGGGCGGCAATATCACCGTCGATCTCGATGCGCGCGAGATGCAGGGCGTCATCGCGCTGGCGGAAAAGTTCGCTCCGGCGTTCGCCGATCCGCTGAAGCACGTCGCGGCGCGGCAGAAGACGGCAACGCTGCGCGCAAACTTGAGTCTGGAGAACACCGGCCCGGGCCGCGCCGTCGGCAGGATCGCCCTCAACGGCCGGGTCGGTGCGGTGCGTGTCAGGCTCACCACCGAAGCCACGGGCAAGCCGGAGGCGTTTGCCATCGCCGATCTCGGCGGCCTGATCTCGACCGACCTTCGCCTCGAAGGACAGTTGGAGGCCGACGAGAGCCAGGTTCTGCTCGGCTTCATAGGCCTTGATCGCTTCACCGCGGACCGCCGGCCGGGACGGCTCAGCATCGCAGCGAACGGTCCGCTCAATCGCGAGCTTCGTGTCGACGGCAGGCTCAGCGCGGGTCCGGTCGAAGCGGAAGGCAAGGGCACGTTGCGCACGGCCGGCCCGGAGCCGGCGAGGCTCGAATTCAGCCAGATGTCCGGCACCGTCGGCGGCGCCAAGGCGCAGGGGCGTATCGCCTTCGTGTTCGGCGACCCGGTGCGCGTCGATGGCGCAATTGAGACCGAGTCGCTCGATGCGTCGGCGCTCATTGCCGCATCGGTCGGTCTGCCGGCATCGCGCGGCCGCGCCGGCGCGGCGCCGGCGTGGGGCATCGAGCCGTTCGCGCCGAAGACGTCCGACCTCAGCGGCCGGATCGAGATCAAGGCGCAGCGGGCGGCGATCTCGTCGACGCTGACCGCGCAGCAGGTGCGTGGGGTGATGCGGTTCGGGCCGTCGGAGGTCGTGTTCGACGACGTGGTGGGCGATCTCGCCAAGGGCAAGCTCGAAGGCCGTCTGGCGTTCGTCAGCAACCCCGGAGGCTTGACGGCGAACGGCCGCGTCGCGCTCAGCGGCGCCGACGCGGCGCTACTCGTCGGCTCCGCGATCGCCGGCCGCGTGGCATTGCAGGCCGAGGTCGAAGGCGCGGGGCTGAGTCCGGCGGCGTTCATCGGCTCGCTCGCCGGCAAAGGCACCGTCACGCTGACTGACGCGCGGATCGCAAGCCTCAATCCCCGGGTGTTCGACGCCGTGATCCGCGCCGTCGACCTCGGTATTCCCACCGACACCAACCGCATCCGCGATTTCGTCACCACCGCGCTCGACAACGGTCAGCTGGCGGTCACGCGGGCCGAGGCGGCGGTCACCATCAATGTCGGCCAGGCGCGTTTCCGCAACGTGACCGTGGGCGCGAGCGGGGCCGACCTCGGGCTGATCGCCAGCGTCAATCTCACCGACGAAACGCTCGACGCGATGCTGACGCTGTCGGGGATGCAGACGGTGGGGACCGGCATCCGCCCGACCTTGTCGATCGCGCTCAAGGGACCGCTTGCGGCGCCGAAGCGCACGCTGGATGCCAGCGCGCTGGCGAGCTGGCTCGCGCTGCGTTCGGTCGAGCAGCAGTCGAAGCGCCTCGATGCGATGGAGCAGGCCCAACGCGAGACAACGCCGCCGCCGGCGTCTGCGGTCACCGTGGACCCGGCGAGCACGACAAGCGGCGTCGTGCCGGTCGAACAGGCGCCGCCGCTGCCGCCCCCGGTCACGATCCTGCCGGCGCCGCGGCCGCTGTCGGCTCCGCGCAATCCGCCGCGCGCCGACGCTGCGGCGCCGCGCCCGGCGAGGAACCCGGCGCCTGCAAGTGAGCCGCCGCCAAGTCCGCCGCCGCAACCCAGCTGGCCGCTTGATCTACTCGGCGCGCAGAACTGAGGGAGAGATTCGCGTCCCGATCCGGTCGCGGGCGGGCTCCGCCGTGGCGTTGCCCCGCGCGCGATAATGATCGAGCACGAACAGACGGATCGCCGACGACAGGTTGCCGTGCTGGCGGTCGGTGTCGATCGAGGCGACGAGGTCGGACAGGGTGACGTCGCGGTCGTTCGCGATGTCCTTCAGCCCCTTCCAGAACGCGTCCTCGAGACTGACGCTGGTCTTGTGGCTGGCGATGACGATGGAGCGTTTGACAACCGGCGATTTCATCGACGGTCTCCCGTTTCAATCCGGTGCTGGTCGAGCGTTTGGCTGGCCTTCTTGCGGTCCGCCGCCGCCTCGGCACGTTGCCGCTTGGAAGCGCCGTGAGCGAGCCGATTGCCGGCGGCGCCGGCTTCGGCCTTGTCGCGTGCGGCGCGCTTGCGCGCCATGCGCAGGTTGACGACCTCAGCCATGTCCAATCTCGACGGTAGCCGGATGCATGATGATGGGCCTCGATGCTGGCCCACTGCCATCTGCGCCAATTACGCCGGTACGGTGGCGAGAATCACAGGGGGCGATTGACCTGTACCAGAATGCCGGTGGCAGGTGAGTCAGCGCAACACACGGTTCAGTGAGCAAATGGCGCGTTTGAGCGTAGAAACCGACGTGGCGCCTGTAACAACGTGAGAGTGAAATCGTAATAGGCAGCACGATCGAAAGTATATGGTGAGCAGCTCGGAATAATTTCTCGAATGTACTGAGCAAATTTTGGCAAATGACTTTACGGCAGGTGAGCGGTATCGCCACAATTCGTGGATGATTGGCCGTAAGATCGTACCGGAGCGGAAAAAATAGACGAACGGATGAGCCTGCGATCCACCGACGAAATCATCGGCTGGCGGGACCCTACCTACGAACTTTGCGGCATCCTGAAGTTCCACGGATGGTGGATCGCCTGAACCTCAGCCCGGCCGGGTCATCCGCTCCGGCTGCACCAGCCGGTCGAACTCGGCGCCGCTGAGATAACCGAGCCGCACCGCCTCCTCGCGCAACGTCGTGCCGTTGGCGTGGGCGGTCTTCGCCACCTTCGCCGCCTTGTCGTAGCCGATGGTCGGCGCCAGCGCGATCACCAGCATCAGCGCGCGCTCCATCAATTCGCGGATGCGCGTCTCGTCGGCGCGGATGCCGACGATACAGTTATCGGTGAAGGAGCGCGCCGCGTCCGCCACCAGCCGCAGCGATTGCAGCATGCAATGCGCCAGCACCGGCTTGTAGACGTTGAGCTCGAAGTGGCCCTGGCTCGCGCCGACGGTGATCGCCTGGTGATTGCCGAACACCTGGCAGCACACCATGGTCAGCGCCTCGCATTGGGTCGGATTGACCTTGCCGGGCATGATCGAGGAACCGGGCTCGTTCTCCGGCAGGATCAGCTCGCCGAGACCCGAGCGCGGCCCCGAGCCGAGCAGCCGGATGTCGTTGGCGATCTTGAACAGGTCGGTGGCGAGCGCATTCACCGCGCCGTGCGCGAACGCATAGGCGCCGTGCGAGGCCAGCGCCTCGAACTTGTTCGGCGCGGTGATGAACGGCAGCCGGGTGATCTCGGCGACGCGCTTGGCGAATAGCCGCGCGAACTGCGGCTTGGCGTTCAATCCGGTGCCAACCGCGGTGCCGCCCTGCGCCAGCGGGTAGAGCTGCTTCAGCGCGAGCCGCATGCGGATGATGCCGCTCTTGACCTGTGCGGCGTAGCCGGAGAACTCCTGTCCGAGCGTGAGCGGCGTGGCGTCCTGGGTGTGGGTGCGTCCGATCTTGACGATGCGCGCGAACGCCTTGGTCTTTGTCTGCAATGCATCCTGCAGATGCGCCAGCGCCGGATCGAGGCTGCGCGCGATCTCTTCGGCCGCGGCGATGTGCATGGCGGTCGGGAATACGTCGTTCGACGATTGGCTCATATTGACGTGATCGTTGGGATGCACCGGCGTCTTCGCGCCGAGCTTGCCGCCGAGCAGTTCGTTGGCGCGGTTGGCGATCACCTCGTTGGCGTTCATGTTGGTCTGGGTGCCGGAGCCGGTCTGCCACACCACCAGCGGGAACTGATCGTCGAGCGTGCCGTCGATCACCTCCTGCGCCGCCTTGACGATCGCCCCGCATCGCCGGGCATCGAGCGAGCCGAGCCCCTGGTTCACCTCGGCGCTCGCGCACTTGACGATGCCGAGCGCGCGGATCAGCGGTCGCGGCATCCGCTCGGTGCCAATGCGGAAGTTCTCCAGCGAGCGCTGGGTCTGCGCGCCCCAATAGCGGTCGGCCGGCACCTCGATCGGTCCGAACGTGTCGGCCTCGGTGCGCGTCTTGGTCGGGCTCTTGTTGGTTTTTTTGGCCATCACGTCCTCACGCGGCGGCCGCTTCCGCAGTCACGGACCGGCGCGGCTATTTCTTGCGGAACCGGTCGAGCCGGACCACCTCGGCGGCCGGCTTGTCGGGCGTCTGCGCCTCGCCGGCTGCTGCCGGTTGTTCGGCCGCGGGAGCAGGAGCGGCCGGCACGCCAGCAGGGACGTGCCGGGCCGGCGATCGCGGCTTGGTCTTTGCGGTGTCGGTCTTCTCGCTCCCGGCTTTGACCGGCGCCTCGTCGTCCTGGGTCTCGGCGATGGTCGAGAACTGCAACTGGAACTGCACCGATGGGTCGGCGAAAACGCTGATCGCATCGAACGGCACGTACAGCCGCTCCGCGACGCCGCCGAACGACAGCCCGACCTCGAACGCCTCTTCGGTGACCTTCAGGTCCCAGAATTGATGCTGCAGGACGATCGTCATCTCGTCGGGATACTGCTCGCGCATCCGCGCGGACAGGCGCACGCCCTCGGCCTTGGTGCCGAAGGTGATGAAGAAGTGGTGCTCGCCGGGCAGGCTCTTCTTGGCGGCCTCCAAAAGCACCTGGCGTACGACGCCGCGCAGGGCCTTCTGGGCAAGGATATCGTAGCGGAAATGGTCCACGGGCATGGCTGGAGTCTAACGCGCCAAATGCCAAATGGCACCCTCGCCGAAGCTTCGCTCCAAGGAAAAAATGCAAGGAAATGAAAGTGGAGGCTTCTGTTGCCAGGTGCCTCCGAACCCCGCCTAACGGAGCTTAACCCGCTAGGACTTCAGACTTGGTTTTTCAAACCGCTTACGCGGCCTGAGCAACCGGAGCATAGTTGTCGTTGGCAACTATGGTAAGGTCGATAACGTCCGACCAAGTCCGGGCAAAAGCGGGCCTTTTACACCCTCGTCGATCCTATTTCGCCCCCGCCGAAACCCAAGACTTACAAAACCCAAGCCTTGCCTGGATTTCCTTGGGCTTTGGTGGAGGCGCCGGGTACTGCCCCCGGGTCCGAAAGGTTTATTACGACGTCCGTTTATCGCCATAGCCGGCTTGCGCCAGCAAACTGAATATAGGCGCTAAAGGTTGAAGAAAAAAGACCGGCGAGGGGTTTCTTGCCGCGCTGAAACGCCCCTGGGC
>CAMDEB010000322.1 GCA_945893085.1 Rhodoplanes serenus
ATCTCGACGAGGCGACCGCGCTCACCAACTATCAGCTCGCCTGGCTCCTGCTGCATCACGCGGCGCGCGGCGTCGAGCCGAAGACCGTCGTGGTCTATGGCGCGGCCGGCGGCGTCGGCACGGCGCTGATCGACGTCGCCCGGCACGCCGGCGCCACGGTGATCGGCGTGGCCGGCGGCCCGGCGAAGTGCGACTTCGTGCGCTCGCGCGGCGCCGCGCACGCGATCGACCATGACTCCGAGCCGGTGCTGGAGCGGGTGCTGGCGCTAACCGGCGGCCACGGCGCCGACATCCTGTTCGACCACGTCGCCGGCAAGGCTTTCACCGACGGGGTGAAGATGATCGCCCCGCTCGGCATGATCGTGTCCTACGCGGTGCTCGGCGGCATGCCGCAGAGCGACCTGTTCGGCGCGATGCGCGGCAACATCGAGGCGAGCCCGGCGGTGCGCTGCTTCACCATGCACACCTACGACCACATGCCGCAGCCGCGCCGCGAGGCGATGGCGCGCGCGGTCGAACTGCTCGCCGGCGGCATCCGCCCGGCCATCGCCGCGCGGTTTCCGCTCGCGGAAGCGGCTCGCGCGCATGAGCTGATCGAGGCGCGCGGCGCCACCGGCAAGGTGGTGTTGAAACCATAACGGGGATTGCACGGTAATCGGGTGGCTTGCGCCTGTCCTCATCACCATTGTCGTCATGTCCTCGAAGGACGAGATGATGATGGCGCTGCTGGGTCCGGGTCTGGTGCTGGTGTTCTGCCTGTCGCAGGCGCTGCGCGACATCTATTTCGGTCACGTCTTTCAGGACGTCGATTTCTTCGCCGTGATTCTGCTGGCGTTCCTGCTGTCGACGCTGATCTTCACCGCCGCCACCTTGATCCGCACGCCCGATGAATTCGGCAAGCTTCGCGGGCAGCTTTCGACCGTCGTGGCGATGAACCTCACCACGGCGGTCGGCTGGAGCTGCTATTTCTTTGGCCTGACCCACCTCGATCCGTCGATCGTCAACACGCTGCACAGCGGGATGGGACCGTTGACGGTCGTCGTGCTGGCTGCATCCGGCGTGCGCCTGGCCAAGACCTCGTCGCCGGGTTCCGGCGAATATCTGGGCTATGCCGGCATGGCGCTGTCGCTCGCCGGCCTGTGGTGGGTGGTATTGTCGGAAAACTCCGGTTTCGCAACCGCGAGCCCCGCGACCAGTCTCCTGAGCCTCGCGCTGCTGCTGGTGGGCGGCGCAGCGATCACCATCAGCCTGCTCTACTCCAAGCGCCTGCACGACCACGGCGTCAACCCGGAAGCCGTCACCGCGGTGCGCTACGTGGCGCTGATCCTGCTCGCCGGATGCATGGTTTCGTTCAGCGGACGCACCCAAGGCTTCGGCACGCTGGACGAACTTGGAACGCTTTCGGTGATTGCGACCGTGCTGATCGTGTTGCCGCTGTTCGCGCTGCAGGTCGGCGTGGCCCGGACCGCGCCGCTGACCGCGCATGTGCTCCGCGCGCTCGGACCGGTGTTCGTGTTTGCCCTGGAGCAGGCCGACGGGCGCATGAGCTACTCCGCGCCGACGCTCATCTGCATCCTCGCGTATTCCGCCTGCGCCATCGCAAGCAGTATCACGCATGGTTTGTCGGAGAAGCCGGCCGCGACCGCGTAACGTGCGTCAGCGCGCCACGACGACGCTGCGCGGGCCTGCATTCGCCAGATTGACGATGCTGCCCGCAGCCGATGCGCCGGATGGATTGGGTGCATAGAGGCCGCGCCTGTCCGTGACCGGCTTGAACTTTCTGGTCAGGCCGACCACCGTCTCGGCGCCGCCCAAAGCGAGGAAGCCATCGGGCTCGGTGACGCGGGCGATGCGTTCGAGCACGTCGATCTTGGTCTCCTGGTCGAAATAGATCAGCACGTTGCGGCAGAACACCACATCGAACGGGCCCAGACGCGAGAAGTCGTGCAGCAGGTTGAACGGCTGGTACTTCACCATGGCGCGGACTTCAGGCGCGACCTGCCACATCTCGCCGATCTGCGAGAAATACTTGATCAGCATCAGCACCGGCAGCCCGCGTTGCACCTCGAACTGGCTGTAGACGCCGCTCTTGGCCTTTTCCAGCACCTCAGTGGAGAGATCGGTGGCAACAATGTCCACCCGCCAGCCTTTGAGCTCCTTGCCCATCTCCTTGAGACAGATCGCAAGCGTGTAGGGTTCCTGGCCGGTCGCCGCCGCCGCGCACCAGATGCGGATGCGCCGGCTCGAGGCACGCGCGGCCATCAGCGCCGGCATGATCGTCTCGCGGAAGTGATCGAACGGAACCTTGTCGCGGAAGAAGAACGACTCGTTGGTCGTCATCTCCTCGACCACCTCGACGATCAGCGGCTCGGCATTGGCGCCCTTGAGCTTGGCGACCAGCCCGGTGAGATTGAACAGGCCGGCCTTGCGGGCGACCGGCAGCAGCCGGCTCTCGACCAGGTAATGCTTCTCGGCCGACAGCACGAGGCCGGAGCGCGCCCGCAGCAGCTTGCGCAGGAAGTCGTAATCGAGCGGGGTCACGACCTGGCCCCCAGGAACAAGCGAACGGTCTTCGGCGCAATCTGATCAAGCGGCAGCACAGCCGAGCACAGGCCGGCCTCGGCCACCGAGCCGGGCATGCCCCAGACCACGCTCGACGCTTCATCCTGGGCGATCACGCTGCCGCCGGCGGCGACGATGGCGGCGGCGCCGTTGGTGCCGTCGGTGCCCATCCCGGTGAGGATGAGCGCCAGATTCCAGGCGCCCCAGACCTGGGCGGCCGAGGTGAACAGCGGATCCACCGCGGGCTTGCAGAAGTTGACCGGCGGCCCGTCGTCGAGCGCGATCACCGCCGTGCCGTTGCGGCGCGCGACCCGCATGTGCTTGCCGCCGGGCGCGATGTAGACCGTACCCGCCAGCACCGGCTCGCCGTCCACCGCCTCGCGCACCGGCTTGGCGCTGGCGCGCGCCAGATTCTCGGCGAAGATCGTGGTGAAGGTCATCGGCATGTGCTGGGTGATCAGCACCGGCGCGCTGTCGGTGACCGCGTCGAGGCGCGACACCAGCTTGTTCAGCGCCTGCGGGCCGCCGGTCGAGGCGCCGATCAGCAGGACGCGCGGAATCACGGACGAGAACGGGCGCAGCTCGTAGCTCGATGCCTCCGAAGGCTCCGGCACCCGCCATTTCACGACCCGCTGCACCGCCCCGGCGAGCCGGCGCGTGGCGGGCGCGATCGCGCGCCGCGCATAGGGCGGCGGCAGCGGACGCTTTTGGCGCAGCACGCCAAGCGCACGGACCTTCTCGATCAGCTCGCGCTGGAAGCTCGACGAGGTCATCACCCCGCCCTCGGCCTCCGGCTTCGGAATGCAATCGGCGGCGCCGAGCGCCAGCGCCTTGAGGCCCAGCTCCGCGTTGTGGCGGGTGAGCGCCGAGGCCATGATGACGACGAGATCGCGCTTCTTTTCCAGCAGCAGCGGCAACGTCGCCAGGCCGTCGAGGTGCGGCATGTCGATGTCGAGCAGCACGACGTCGGGCTTGGTCTGGTCGAATTGATCGACCGCCTCGCGGCCGGAACGCAACGCGGCGACGAGCTTGAGGCCCGGCGTCTCGCCGATCCAACGCGCGACCAGCGTGCGGACGACAACGGCGTCGTCGACGACCATGACGCGTATCTCGTCCTGCGCGGAGCTCGGCGCGGACGGCTTGGCGGGCGCAATAACGTTCATCGCAACGCGTGACCCAATCAAACGCTACAAACTGACAAAACCGACCGGGCCGATCAGATCAGCCCGACCTCCTGGAACTTGGCCTCGACGATCTCCTTGTCGAACGGCTTCATGATGTACTCGTTGGCGCCGGCATGCAGCGCGCGGGCGATATGGGCGACGTCGTTCTCGGTGGTGCAGAACACCACCTTCGGCCGATCGCCCCCCGGCAGCCGGCGCAGCGCCTTGAGGAACTCGTAGCCGTCCATCTTCGGCATGTTCCAGTCGAGCAGGATGGCATCCGGCAACTGGCGCTGGCACGCGCCGAGCGCCTGCTCGCCGTCCTCGGCTTCGACGATCTGGAAATCCAGACCCTCGAGAATGCGCCGGGCCACCTTTCGGATAACGCTCGAGTCGTCAACGACCAAGCAGATCTTCATCTCGCCACCTCATTTACGCGCGGGTCACACCGCAATCCAGATCCGGTTTCGCCTCGCCGCGCGCCTCACGCGGCGGCGACGGAATTCTTCAGGTCCAGCACGCGGTCGACGTCGAGCATGACCAGAAGCTGGCCTTCGAGCCGAACCACGCCGGCGGCAACGCGCGCGAGCCGCGGATCGAAATTGGCGGGTTTCGCCTCGCAGGCGCTGTTTGCGAACCTCATCACCTCGCCGACGGAATCGACCAGCAGGCCGTAGGACTCGCCCTTGAGCTCGATCCCGATCGCCATCACCGGCGCGCCGTCCTCGCGCTGGCCCATGTCGAGCCGGCTGCGCATGTCGATTGCGGTCACGATCCGGCCGCGAAGATTGAGAATGCCGGCGATCTCCGGCGGCGACAGCGGCACGTGGGTCAGCCGATCCGGCACGAACACGTCCTGTACGCGCGAGATCGGCATGCCGAAAATCTGCTCGCCGATCATCACCGTGACATATTCGGTGAGTTTTTCGCCATTGCTGTCGTTGGAGACCGTGTCTGCTCTCATGCCGCCCGTTCAACTTCGGCGGTCTGCTCTTTCAGAGCCGCGACCAGGCTTTGACGGTCGAATTTCGCCACATAGTCGTGGAAGCCGACCTCGCGCCCGCGTTCGACCGACTCCGGCGAGCCGTACGAGGACAGCGCGATGATCGGCATCTCGGCGTAGCGCGCTTCACCGCGCACCGCCTCGGCGAGCGCGAAACCGTCCATGCCCGGCATTTCAAGGTCGGTGACCAGGACATCGAAGCGCCGGCCGGCCTTGAGCAGCGTCAGGGCCTCCTGCGCGCCGGCAACCGTCGTGACCTCGTAGCCCGCGGCCTTGAGCACCGGCGTGAGCATGTTGCGAAAGAACGCCGAGTCGTCGACGAACAGCAGCGTGCGCGAGCTGTCCGGCGCGCTCATCTCCTGGCGGCTGAACCAATCTTCATAGCCCAGCGGCAAGAAGTGACCGATATCGAGGATTTCGGTCGCCTGGCCCCGCACCACCGCCGAGCCGAGCACGCCGGGGCGTTCGCTCGCCACCTGGATCTCCAGCTTGTCCTCGACGATGTCGACGATCTCGTCGACCACGAGACCCACCGAGCGCCCGGTGTCCGAGAACACCAGCAGCGACTGCACGCCTTCGCGCTTGATGCGGACCTCGTCGTTGGCCGGCACCAACGGCATCAATTGGCCGCGGTACTGCACCATGTGACGGCCGTTCGAGAACTCGATGTGGCGGCAATCGATCTCTTCGAGCCGCGTGACGAGCGAGAGCGGCACTGCCTTCGGCTCCGGGGCGCCGGCGCGGAACACCAGG
>CAMDEB010000323.1 GCA_945893085.1 Rhodoplanes serenus
CCCTGGTCGAGCACGGCGATGCGGTCGGCGATGGCGTTCGCCTCCTCCTGGTCGTGGGTGACGTAGATCGCGGTCAGGCCGAGCTTGCGCTGCAAGGCTTTGAGCTCGACGCGCATCTCGACCCGCAGCTTGGCGTCGAGATTGGACAGCGGCTCGTCGAGCAGCAGTACCTCGGGCTCGATCACGATGGTGCGCGCCAGCGCGACCCGCTGCTGCTGCCCGCCTGACAGTTGCGACGGGCGGCGGTCGGCCAGCGCCGACAGCCCGACCAGCTCCAGCGCGGCTTCGACCTTGCGCGCGATCTCGGCGCGCGGCAGGCGGCGGCGCTCGAGGCCGAAGGCGACGTTCTTGGCGACGCTCATGTGCGGCCACAGCGCGTAGCTCTGGAACACCATGCCGGCGCCGCGGCTCCAGGGCGGCAGTCCGGTCACGTCGCGCTCGCCGATCAGGATACGGCCTTGCGCGGGCGTGCCGAAGCCGGCGACCAGGCGCAGCAGCGTGGTCTTGCCCGAGCCGGAAGGACCGAGGAAGGCGAAGAACTCGCCCTTGCCGACGTCGAGGCTGATGTCGTCGAGCACGGCGGTCGCGCCGTAGCCGAACGAAACGTGCTCGATGGTGACGCCGCGGGTCATCGCGAACTCCGCTCTCGTGTCCCGGGCGCAGCGCAGCACCGCTTGGTGGTGCGCTGCAGACCCGGGACCCAGCTCGTTGAGCTTAACCGGGGTCCCGGATCAGCGGTGCACCGCTCCGCGCCAAGGCGCTGCGCGCTGCACCGCATCCGGGACACGCAAGTTGCGAGCATCAAAACAGCTCCCGCGATTTCAGCCCGCGCTCGCGCTCGGCGATCTTGAACGCCAGATACGTCGCGATCGCCACCGCGATCACCGCGATCACGCCGAGCGCCGCGCCCGGGCCGCGCCCGGCGGCCGACTGCATGTAGACGTAGATGCCATAGGCGATCGGCGCGTCGGGCGCGCGCGCCACCAGCAGCAGTGTCGCCGACAGCTCGACCGCCGCGGTGGCGAAGCTGGTGACGAAGCCCGCGAGCAATCCGCCGGTCATCAGCGGCACCACGATGCGCGACAGCACGCTGAGCTTGCCGGCGCCGAGGTTTTCGGCGGCCTCCTCCAGGCTGACGTGAAGCTGGCGCAGCGCCGCGGTGGCGGCGGTGAGCGCGTAGGGCAGGCGGCGCACCGCATAGGCGATCACCAGCATGAACCAGACGGTCGCCAGCGACTCGCCGGAGAACGGCAGCTTGACGTCGTAGTAGGTGCGAAGGAGCCCGATGCCGAGCACGAGGCCGGGGATCGCGACCGCCGACATGGCGACCTGCTCGACCAGCCGGCGGCCGGGCAGGCGGGTGCGCAGCACGACGTAAGCCAGCGTTGCGCCGATGATGACGTCGATCAGGCCAGCGAGCCCGCAGTAGAGGATGGTGTTGCCGATCAGCGGCCCGGCCTCGCGATACACCGTGACGTAATGCTGGATCGTATAGGCGTCGGGCAGCTCGGCGAACGACCACACGGTGCCGATCGACAGCAGGAAGATGCCGATGTGCGGCGACAGCGTGATCAGCAGCGTGACGATCACGAGCACGATGGCGACCGCGTTGCCGCCGGGGCCGAGCCGGCGGCGCGACAGCCCGCCGCCGCCGCGCTGGGTCGTTGCGAAGTCCCGCCCGCGCAGCACCAGCACCGACAGCATCATCGCGCCGAGCGAGCAGCCGATCATGATGACCGAGATCACGTAGCCCATCGGATCGGCGATGCCGACGGTGGTGATCTTCAGGTACGCCTGCGGCGCCAGCATGCTGGTGACGTTGAGCAGCAGCGGGGTGGCGAGATCGTCGAACACCTTGACGAACACCAGCGCCGCGCCGGCGACGTATCCCGGCAGCGCCAGCGGGAACACGATGCGCGAGAACAGCGTGAAGCCGCGCGCGCCGAGGTTCTGCGCCGATTCCTCCATCGCCGAATCGATGTTGGACAGCGAGGCCGAGAGGTTGAGCAGGATGAACGGAAAATAATGCAGCGCCTCGACGAAGATCACGCCGTTCAGCCCCTCCATGAACGGGATGCGGAAGCCGAAGGCGTCGTTGAGGATGAGGTTGATGGTGCCGTTGCGGCCGTAGATCAGTTGCATCGCCACCGCGCCGACGAACGGCGGCATCACCAGCGGAATGACGCCCAGTGTGTGGATCAGCGCCGCGCCGCGAAAGTGGAAGCGCGCCAGGATGGTGGCGAGCGGCACCGCGATCAGGCTCGCCACCACCACGGTCATCGCCGCGACGTAGAGCGAGTTCCAGAACGCCTCGCGCAGCAACGAGGTCCGAAAAAAGTCGCCGAAGTGGACGAGACTGAAGCCGCCGCCGGGATCGGTGAAGGCGACGACGATCACGCGGACCAGCGGGACGATCAGGAATGCGATGAGGAACAGCGCGACGGCCGCGAGCGCCAGCGCTTGCGCGGGGCTGGCGTTGTAGCGCGCGAGGAAGGGCGCGCGGGCAGGGCGGTCCGCACTTGCTATCGACGACATAACGATACCAGCCCCGGTCTCACTCGCGTGTCCCGGACGCGGTGCAGCGCGTCAGCGGTGCACCGCAGATCCGGGACCGTTCCACATTCGGTACCTGTAACGGTCCCGGGTCTGCAGCGCATCACTGCGTGCTGCGCTGCGCCCGGGACAAGAGCCTACTACTTCGCGCCCGCTGCCTTCTCCGCCAGCGCCTTGGCCTCGGCGTAATTCTTCACGGCAAACGAGTCCCACCTCTCCTCGAACTCGGCCTGCCGGCCGGCCGGCTTGGCGTCCTTCTTGACCTCCTGGAACGAGCCGGCGATCGCGGGATCGCTCGCCTCCTTCGCGGTGATCGGCACCGACGAGGCGAGCTTGCGCGCCTCGGCGAGCAGCCGTTTGGCTTCAGCGTTGGCGCCGGTGCCGAGCCTCTTCTCGGTGTCGTGGATCGCCTTCCAGGCGGCGTTGAGCTCCTTGAGCCGGAAGGTGATGACCCGGTCAAACAGCGAGTTGACCAGCTCGTAGCGGCCCTCCGACACGTCGGCGTTGAAGCTCACCTTGGCGCCGAGGCTCTTGTCGGTGATCGGATTGGGATAGCCCGCCGGCGCCTTGGCATAGGTCGACTGCCGCACCGGCAGGCGCTGGATCTTCGGATCGAGCAGGATCTGCTGGCCCTCCTCGGACAGCAGGAACTCGACGAAGGCTTCGGCCGCTTTCTGGTTCTTGGCGTTGGCGATGATGCCGACGTTGGCGGGCACGATCGCGGTCACGGTCGGATAGACGAACTCGACCGGGAAGCCCGACGCCTTCGCCGACAGGCCGAAGAAATCGATGACGATGCCGATGCCGTACTGGCCGCTGTTGACGGCGTCCGGCACGCCGAACGAGCGGTCGGAGACCTGTTGGAAATTTCCGCCGATCTCGATCAGCGTCGCCCAGCCCTTGTCCCAGCCTTCGCCCTGGAGAATCGTTTCGACGGTGAGATGCGAGGTGCCGGAACGCGACGGCGCCGAGAATCCGACGTGGCCGAAGTAGATCGGCTTCTTCAGGTCGTCCCACTCTTTCGGCGCCGGCAGGCTGTTGGCGCGCATGTAGCGCGTGTTGTACATGATGCCGTAGCCCGAGGCCGCGAAGCCGACGTAGTAGCCCGCGGGATCGTTGACCGGATAGGTGCCGACCTTGTCGGTCAGTCCCTGCGCCTTCGGCTGATATTTTTGCAGCAGCGAATTCTTCTTCAGCACCTCGAAGGCATCGGGCGCCGACGCCCAGAAGATGTCGGGCGGGCTTGAGCGGGTCTCGCGGATGAAGGCGATGGCCGCGGCGCTGTTGCGGTTCTGCACCTCGACCTTGGTGCCGGGATATTTCTTCTCGAACGCCACCGAGAACGGCGTCGTGAGGTCCTTCGAGAACGACGTCACGATGATGACCTTGTCGCCGATGCTCTGCGCGAAAACCGAGGTTGCGCTCAGCGTGCAGGCGGCGGCGAGCAGCAGGCGGCGGGTGAGTTTTTGAGCCATGGCAATCCTCCCAAGCGGCGGGTGTTTGGAACCGTTACGCCTAGTTGATGACAGCGGCGTGCCGGGCGCAAGCGCTCCAAATGCCGCTGTCATCGTCCGCGAAGGCGGACGATCCAGTTCTTTCTCGGATGGGATTATGGATGCCCCGCCTTCGCGGGGCATGACAGCACAGGAGGACGCTTACTTCCGCGCGTCCTTGCGCCGCAGCCGCACCACGACGTCGATGCGCGCGATGTCATAGCCGGGAGGCGCCGACGGCATCCTGCCGACGATGTCGGTGGCATCCGGGATGTCGACCAGGGCGTTCTCGCCCTCGACGAAGAAGTGATGATGGCTGGTGGTGTTGGTGTCGAAGTAGGTCTTCGAGCCGTCGACCGCGACCTGGCGCAGCAGGCCGACGTCGGTGAACTGGTGCAGGGTGTTGTAGACGGTCGCCAGCGACACCGGGGCCTTGGCCTTGGTGGCTTCCTCGTAGAGCATTTCGGCGGTCAGATGCCGGTCGCCCTTGGCGAACAGGATCCAGCCGAGCGCCATGCGCTGGCGCGTCGGCCGCAACCCGACCTCGCGCAGCATGGACCTAACATCGTGCCAGGGGCAGCCATTGAGGTCGGCGCGGCGCCGATCGAGCGGAGTGCTTTCCGCCGCTTCGAGCGCGCTGGTGAGGACCATGGTGCGAGTCTGGGTCATTCGATACGCCTGCTCTAGCTCAGATATCTTCTAAATTGTTGCTTTTGCAATCATATCCCCGACGGCCGTGACATGCAACTCTTTCGCAAGAGACGTTTTGTTGTCCCGCATGCTAGTGACATCCGGGGATCAGCTCCTATTTTGTCCGAGAACGGCCGATATGTTAGGGACAACGGACCTTGTCGGGCCGGCTTATTATCGGGGCAGCAATGAATATCCGGCGTAGCAGCTTTGAATTCGACGATTTGCTGGCATGCGGCCGCGGCGAACTGTTCTCGGAGGGCCCGCAATTGCCGCTGCCGCCGATGCTGATGTTCGACCGGATTTCCGAGATTTCGGAAACCGGCGGCCCACATGGCAAGGGGCTGATCCGCGCCGAGTTGGAGGTGAAGCCGGACCTCTGGTTCTTCGGCTGCCACTTCAAGGGCGATCCGGTGATGCCGGGCTGCCTTGGCCTCGATGCGCTGTGGCAGATGCTCGGCTTCTTCCTCGGCTGGCTCGGCTCGCCGGGCAAGGGCCGCGCGCTCGGCATGGGCGAGGTGAAATTCTCGGGGCAGGTGCTGCCGACCATGAAAAAGGTGGTCTACGGCATCGACCTCAAGCGGGTGATGCGCTCGAAGCTCGTGCTCGGCATCGCCGATGGTTGGCTCGAGGCCGATGGGACGGTGATCTACCGCGCCGCCGACCTCAAGGTCGGGTTGTTCCGCGATACCGAGGCGATGCAGCCGACCAGCGCCTAGTCATCGGGCCCTTGCAG
>CAMDEB010000324.1 GCA_945893085.1 Rhodoplanes serenus
TCGAGGATGATCGCGTCGGCGCCGCGCTCGTGCGCCTTGGCGACGAAGCGGTCGGAACTCGCCGGCACATAGAGCAGGGAACGGATCACGGGACACACCTCTTTATGCGCGCATGGCCGCGACGTGCTGCGACGGCCTTGTATTTCCGCGGTACATTGCCATGAATGGCGCAACAAGCCAGCACACCGCGCGGGGAGCGCCGTTTTGGACCAGACAGTATCGCTCAAGGATTGGCTCGGCCGCCAGCGCCGGGAGGACGACGAGCTCGGCGTCGGCTCGGTGCGGCGGCTCGCCGCCATGCTCGACCATGAGCGGCCGGACTCGTTCCGCCGCGGCAGCGAACTGCCGGAGAGCTGGTACGCCATCCTGTTCGGCCCAACCGCGCGCCAGAGCAGCATCGGCCCCGACGGCCATCCCAAGACCGGCGACGACTTCCTGCCGCCGCTGCATGGCACGCGCCGCATGTTCGCCGGCCGCCGGGTGAAATTCCACCAACCGCTGCGCGTCGGCGACATGATCGAGCGCGTCTCGACCGTGCGCCACGTCGAGCCGAAGACCGGCCGCACCGGATCGTTCACGCTGCTGACGGTGGTGCACGAGCTGAGCGCGGGATCGGGCGTCGCGATCACCGAGGAGCAGGACCTGGTCTATCGCGCGGCGGTGAACACGCCGGAGGCGAAAGCTACGTCCGCGAAAGCCGACGCCGCGCCGAAGCAACCGGAGCCGCGCGACTGGTCGGCGCCGTGGAATCCCGACACCGTCATGCTGTTCCGCTATTCGGCGCTGACCTACAACGCCCACCGCATCCACTACGACCTGCCCTACACCCGCGATGTCGAAGGCTATCCGGCGCTGGTGCTCAACGGCGGCCTGACCGCGTTGATGCTGGTGGAGACGGCGAAGCTGCATCTCGGCGGCCGCGGCATCGCCGGCTACGACGCGCGCGCCATGGCGCCGATGTTCATCGGCCAGACCGTGGCGCTGAGCGGCCGCATCAGGGGCGAGGTCGCTGAACTTTGGGCCAGCGGGCCGGACGGCTTGCCGACCTATCGCGTGAACGTCGCGATCAAGAGCAAATAGAGATGTCGGGTGGCCCGCTTGCCGGCGTTCGCGTCGTCGATCTCACAACCGTGGTCGTCGGTCCGACGGCGACGTTGTTCCTCGCCGATTACGGCGCCGAGGTCATCAAGGTCGAAGCGCCGGGCGGCGACCTGCTGCGCACGCTCGGCGGACGATCCAAGAGCGGGCAGCTGTCCGGCAAGTTCACTCACTTCAACCGCAACAAGCGTTCGCTCGCGCTCGACCTGAAGCAGGCGAAGGCGCTCGAAGCGCTGCACCGGCTGCTGGAGACCGCCGACGTCTTCATCGCCAACATCCGGCCGGCGGCGCTGGAGCGGCTCGGGCTCGGCGCCGAGGCGCTGCGCGCGCGGCACAAGAAGCTGATCGTCTGCAACCTGATGGGCTTCGGCCGCGACGGGCGCTACCGCGACCGGCCGGCCTACGACTCGATCATCCAGGGCATGTCCGGCGTTGCCGCCTGCAACGCGCGCATCTTCGGCGAGCCGAAGTTCGTGCCGATGGTGCTGATGGATCACACCGTCGGCCTGATCGCCGCGCAATGCATCCTGGCCGCGCTGTTTCACCGCGAGAAGACCGGCGAGGGCCAGGCGATCGAGGTGCCGATGTTCGAGAACGCGGCGTCCTTCGTGCTGGTCGAGCACCTCGGCGACCGCAGCTTCGTGCCGCCGCTCGGCGACTGGGGTGACCGGCGCGTGCTCGATCCGCTGGCGCAGCCGATCCAGACCAAGGACGGCTGGATCTGCGTCTCCGCCAACAACGACAAGCAGGCGTTCGCGCTGTTCGCGGCGATCGGCCGGCCGGAGCTGAAGGACG
This sequence comes from Rhodoplanes serenus, assembly GCA_945893085.1. GTDB lineage: Bacteria > Pseudomonadota > Alphaproteobacteria > Rhizobiales > Xanthobacteraceae > Z2-YC6860. The sequence goes on from CAMDEB010000324.1 coordinate 1,894, forward strand.
ATCCGCGGTTCAATTCGGTGAAGACGCGCTACGCCCACGTGCGCGAGTACTTCACCATTCGCGCCGAGGGGCTGCGCGGCAAGACCACCGCCGAATGGCTCGACATTCTGGAAAAGGCCGACGTGCCGGCCGGGCGCGTGCACGACCTCGAAACCCTGGTGGAGGACGAGCATCTCGCCGACGTCGGGCTGTTCCGGACGATCGAGCATCCGACCGAGGGTCCCAAGATCGAGCTCAACAACCCAAACAAATTTTCCGCCGGGCTCCGCGAGGAGCAGACCACGGCGCCGTTCCTCGGCGGCGACAGCGTCGAAATCCTGTCAGAGATTGGCTACGCGCCGAACGAGATCGACGAACTGGTGAAGGCCAAGGCTACGATCGACGGAAGGCGATAGTCCTCGCTGTTGTCCCCGCGAACGCGGGACCATGCTTGGCACTTGACTTGGTGCGCCCCAAAACCGCATTCTCGTACAACGCCAAGTTGTAAGGCGCGATTTGATCGCCAACGATGCGGTTCATCGCAAGAGATTGGCGCGCGTACCACCAAGCATTGCAAGCCGACGCGCGCGAAAATTTGGAGCAAGGAGCAACCATGGAATATCCCATCATTACCATCGCGCTGCTCGCCGTTCTGTTAGCCATCGTCATCTGGCAAGCGAATTCGATCCGACGTCTTCTTGGGATCGTTGGCGTTGTTCGGTATTCGCAATGTGACCATGAGGACAGCATCTGCCGGCTGGCGTGTGCGAGCGCTCGTGATGCGGTGATCGCCGGAAATCAAATCTCCCGCAGCCTTTGCGAATTGGAACGCTCCCAAGGTTTGCGCGATTGCAGCGTCCAACACGTGAATGATCCCGCCGCTCGGGACGAATGCCGTCGCCAGGTCGAGCAGCGATTCCAGCAGTGCATTGCGCCCCTCGTTGCGCGCGAGGAACAGGCTCAGCGCGATTATGAAGCCTGCTTGCGCGCCTGTGCGGACAAGCTGCTCGATTGCCGTCGGAGGAGCCTGCAAGACGCGACTCTCGACCGCGGCGACTTGCCCAACAAATCCGATCTGATGCAACCGCCCAGTCCGCCAATCGACCCGCGCGGGTAGACGCGCGGCTAAAGTGGATCGGCAGCCATGCCAATCAACGTCGTTGGATTTAAGCTGCGGGTCGTCCCCGAAGCTCGGCCGTTCGGTGTATTCAATTGGGTGCCTGCCGGCACTCCAATAGAAATAATTGATCATCAAATCTTCGATTTCCGCGATTCCTACGAGCCGTCGCCCCACATCATCTTCGATGACGAGGATATCGTGATCGATGGTTTTTATAATCCAACAAGCAATAGATTTTGGGCATGGTTTTTCGTTTCGGCTGTCGTTGAGGTTTCATCTTCGAATGACCAATGGAAGGTCATTGCGCAAATGAAGCGCACTCCATCTGGAGAAAATATTAAGCTGGAAGCACGAGTACGCCTGCAATCCGGGGCGAAGGCATTCCGTGTCCGCGTCCGGGAAGGGCTGTTTGGAAAACGTGAGACGCATTTTTCTCGTGCTTACCCTGTGCGTGTGCGTCGCTCTCCCTCGATTCTTACTTTCATTGCCATGGGAGGATCCGGCAGCGGCGGTTCGGGCTCCAGTGGACCAAGCGGAGGATCGAGCTCCAGCAGTTCGAGCTCAAGCTCCTCAAGCTCCGGCAGTTCGAGTTCATCTTCAGATGATGGCATCACAGGCGATGCGACGAGGTGCGGTGGCATCGACCCCGGATTCATCGAGGATTTGATGACGCCTGAGAATAGGCAATGCAACAACCTATGTGCGGGATGCATGAGTTTTATTGAGCATCTTGGATTGCGTGTCCTTCGAGAGGAGGACCTTGCCAGCGTGTTGGACGCCCTCCGTTACAAAGACGATCCTGCCGATCCAGATTTCTGTACCCCCGTGCCCAATCCCAATGGGATCAGCCACCGGATCGTGCTCGGCAAATGGGAGAATTCCGAGCACGAGCCATATCGGCCAGCCGCGATCAAGACCTTTGATTCAATTCTGGATGAATTCGAGCAGGATGGCGGCGGCACTCTGATAATCGTTGCCCAGAGTCACGCGGGTGCGAAACTCCAGGCGACCATTACGAACCATTGGCGTTGGGGAAACGGCATCGATATTGCTCTGTTTGTGGCATGGGATATTACGCATCTAGGTGGTGCAATTTCCTCGGTTGGTTCTCGTCCCGCGCGCGTGATCAATTTTTTCCAAACGGAGAACATTTGGCACCAGACCGGGGGGCCGATCGACGAGGCGAATGTTGAGACGGATCTGACTGGCTGCTTCAGCCACAACGCCATCGCTCGCAGCAAATTCGTGCATGAATCCACTTATCAGGAAATTCGCACAGCGGTGGCACAGATTCGAACGGCGGCTAGGGTATAAGCAATGTACGTTGTTTACAGTGTCAGCACACATCTCCGAAACAAAAACCCCGGCCTTTCGGCCGGGGTCAGACTGTTGACAAGGTCCTCGCCTTTGGCGGGGACTTTTGATTCATTGAGGCATGCTGAGAAACCCTCGCCGCAGCAGACCGCAATCGAGATGGTGAAGTCCAACATCACCATCGACGGACGCAGGTCGTTCCGAGGCGATCCCTGAGGTTTCGGGTGGCCATCGTCCGTTCGATCTGAGAGCAAGGCTGTCCGATCGACGAACCAAGGGAGCCGCACCATGCGAGCGCGAACGGCCGCGAAGGCCATCGCCAAGACTCCGGATTCCATGGCCCACCGCGTGGCGGCGCTGGACTGGGCCGCGATCGCCACCCAGCTCGACGCGCACGGCTGCGCCCTGACCGGCCCGCTGCTGACAAAAGACGAATGCCGCTCGCTCGCCGGCAGCTATGCGACCGACGCGCTGTTCCGCAGCCGCGTCGTCATGGCCCGGCACGGCTTCGGCCGCGGCGAATACCGGTACTTCGCCTATCCCTTGCCCGCGCCGGTGCTCGGTCTGCGCACGGCGCTCTATCCGCAGCTCGCGGAGATCGCCAACCGCTGGAATGCGGCGATGGGCATCGCGGTGCGCTATCCGCAAGACCACGCCGTCTATGTCGAACGCTGCCACAAGGCCGGCCAGACCCGGCCGACGCCGCTGCTGCTCCAGTACGGGGCCGGCGACTACAATTGCCTGCACCAGGATCTCTACGGCGAGCACGTGTTTCCGCTGCAAGCCACGATCCTGCTGTCGCAACCGGCTGCGGATTTTTCAGGCGGCGAATTCGTGCTGACCGAGCAGCGTCCGCGCATGCAGTCACGAGCGGAGGTGGTCGGGCTGCGGCAGGGCGAGGCCGTGATCTTCCCGGTGCACCATCGGCCGGTGCAGGGCACGCGCGGCATCTATCGCGTCAACATGCGCCACGGCGTCAGCCGCATCCGCGACGGCCACCGGCACACGCTCGGTATCATCTTCCACGACGCGAAGTAATCGTATGTGCATGGCAGGCAGCATGAGCCGTATACTCAGCTGTCGTCCCCGCGAAGGCGGGGACCCAGGGCCATAAGCGGTGTTGTTGTAGCATGGGTCCCCGCCTTCG
>CAMDEB010000325.1 GCA_945893085.1 Rhodoplanes serenus
CACCCGCTGGTGCAGCACAAGCTCACGCTGATCCGCGACAAGAATTTGTCGACGAAATCGTTTCGCGAACTGCTCAACGAGATCGGCATGCTGCTCTGCTACGAGGTGACGCGCGATCTGCCGCTCACCGAGGTCGAAATCGAAACGCCGCTGGCCAAGATGCGCTCGCCGCGGATCGCCGGTAAGAAGCTGGTGTTCGCGCCGATCCTGCGCGCCGGCCTGTCGTTCGTCGACGGCATGCTCGAACTGGTGCCGGCGGCGCGCGTCGCCCATATCGGCCTCTATCGCGATCCGGAAACCTTCGTCGCGGTGGAATATTTCTTCAAGGCGCCGTCGGATCTCGGCGAACGCCTGGTGATCGTCGTCGCTCCAGTGCTCGCGACCGCCAACACCGCGGTGGCCGCGGTCGACCGGGTCAAGGAGCGAGGCGCGAAAGACATCCGCTTCGTCTGCCTGATCGCCGCGCCCGAGGGTGTCGAGCGATTGCGCGGCGCCCATCCCGACGTGCCGATCTGGACCGCGGCGATCGACGATCATCTCGACGAGCACGCCTACATCATTCCGGGGCTCGGCGACGCCGGCGACCGCGCCTATGGGACGAAGTGATCAGCCGCCGTTGAGCTCACGCAGCGCCGCCACGAAATCGCGCGGCAGCATCAGGCTTGGCGGACGCAGCATGCCGAGGGCATCGGCCACTTCGGTGATGAAATCGTTGCAGTTGAAAAACAGCAGGTGCCAATAGGGCTCGGTCTGCTGCACGCGACGGATCGTCGCCGTCAGTCGAGCGAATTCCGTTGCGGTCAGCCGTCGCCGGTAGCTGATGCTGGCCGGCTGCTTGAAGTCTTCTGCAACCCCGCCGCGGATCGGTGCGCGGGGCGCGATCAAAAAGCTGCCCTTTCCACCATCTTTCGGATAGAGGCCGGCATATTGCACGTCGATAGCCCGGCCGTCGGTGTCCAAGCGTCCGTAGACAATGAAGGTATGGCCCAGCATCACGCCCGGGCGGGCGCGGAAATCGATGAAATAGCGCTCCCCGGCGACGGCCGGGTTTGCGACGCCGGCGATCAGCACGGCGCAACAGACGGCAGCGATGATCAGCGGCCTAAACCGTGTCGTCATTCGCACAACCCGCGCCCGGAGCCGAACAGTTCCGGGTGTTCCCATTGCCCCAGGTCGTTTTTCCGGGCAGCTTTTCGTGCGTATGCGGCCGAACGCAATCAAATCGTCGCAGGACGGTTAATTCTGCGCTTCGGCCGTGTCGTGCTTGCCGGATTCCCTGCTATTTTCCGGACTGCGGCGATTCTGCGCGGAGGCGATCCATCAGCACGGCACCAGCCCATCGGCAACGCACCGGACGTCGGCTCGCGAAGATCACGGCGAGCAGTACGCGGTGGCTATTGCCCGCCGTCGCGCTCATGCTCGGTGGCTGCGCCGCCATCGATGCCAACCGGCGTCACGAGCAGTCCAATATCCATCCGCCGAACTTCAGGTCGGAGATCATTCTGTTCATGCGGACCTATCTGAACGATCCCACGCAGGTGCGCGGCGCCTTCATCTCGGAGCCGGTGGTGCGATCGTTTGAAGGTGGGGACCGCTATTCGGTCTGCGTCCGCTACAACGCCAAGAAGGCCGGCGGGCAGTACGCCGGGAGCAAGGACAGCATCGCAATTTTCCGCGATGCTCGCTTCGACCGGATGATCGACAGCGGCCGGGAGCAGTGCAAGGACGCCGCCTATCTGCCGTTCCCGGAGATCGAGCAACTGTCGCGCTAGCCAAGCAGCAAGCGTGCCGCAGCCGAGGCCGCCGCGAACGCGCCGCCCAGCACCAGCAGCAGGCGTTGCAGCCACGACTTGGTCTCGGCCTCGCTCGGCTCGGGGGTGGCGGCGGCGGTGAGCTTGCGGCTCAGCTCGTCCAGCGAGACCGCGCGCGCGGGGTCGGCCTGGCGGTCGATCTCGTTGAATTCATCGGCGCCGACCTGTTGAACGACATGCTGGGTGAAGACCCTCACCGGCACCAGCGGCGCGGCATCCGCCGCGAGGTCGATCTCGTTCACTTCGTTGCTCGCCACGACCTGGACCTGCGCGGTCGCATCCGAGGCGAAGGCCTGCGCCGCCTCGGCGGAGAGTTCGGGAATCTGCGGCTGCGTCACACCCGTCCGCTTGCCGCGGTGCGGGGGCGAGACGCGAGAGGCGGAGACTTGCCTATAGCTACCATCGCGAGTCTTGACCGCGCGGGTCGCTGCGGTCGCGATCGGTTTGCGCATGAACTTGGACAACGGCAGCGGCTTGGATTGCGACGGCGCGGCCGTCGCGGCGGACGCGATCCAGATCAAGCCAACAATCGCGGCGGCGCACAGGGCGGCGATGCGAAGCGAGAGCGTGAGACGAAAGGTCATGACGTCCTCCCCCTTTTGACTGGGACCGGACGCATTGGGACCCGGCGGTCGTGACCTCAGCTTGGCGCAATTAAGGATTTGTTGGTGCCATGTATGGCCGGAAGGGGGCAGCCTGGGCGATGGTCAGCGCGCCGCCTGGCCGTAGCTGTCGCAAGTCGTCCTTCGAGACACATTGCTTCGCAATGCTCCTCAGCATGTGGCCGGGAGAGAGCGGCGCGTGACGACAAAAAATCACACGCCCATCTCGCGCCCCACCGGCGTCGCCAGCGGCGATTTCTCGCGCGCGACGTATTGGCCGGCACCGACCTTGCCGACCAGCTCGCCGTCTCGCACCACAAACTTCCCGCGCACCATGGTCGACACCGGCCAGCCGGTCACCGCGATGCCTTCGTAGGGCGTGTAGTCGCAGCCGCCGTGCATCAGCGCCTGCGAGATCGTCACCTGCCGCTGCGGATCCCAGATCGCGATGTCGGCGTCGGCGCCGACCTCGATGGTGCCCTTCTTGGGATAGAGCCCGTAGGTCTTGGCGTGATTGGTCGAGGTCAGCGCCACGAAATCATTGAGCGTGATGCGGCCCTTGCCGACGCCTTCGGAAAACAAAATCGGCAGCCGGGTTTCGACGCCGGGAATGCCGTTCGGCACCCAGCGGAACGAGGTGCGTCCCTTCGGCGCCAGCTTGCCCTGCGGGTCGTTGTAGCGGAACGGGCAATGGTCCGACGAGAACAGCGAGAACACGCCGTACTGCAAGCCCTCCCAGCACGCCGCCTGGCTCGCGGTGTCGCGCGGCGGCGGCGAGCAGACGTATTTCGCGCCCTCCATGTTGAGGCCGTCGAGATCCTTCTCGGTCAGCACCAGGTATTGCGGGCAGGTCTCGCCGTAGATCTTCAGGCCGCGCGCTTGCGCCCGGCGGATTTCCTCCATCGCCTCGCGGTTGGAGACATGGACGATCATGATCGGCACGTCGACGATCTCCGACAGCGAGATCGCGCGATGCGTCGCCTCGCGCTCGACCGGGATCGGCCGCGAGGTGGCGTGATACTTCGGCGCGGTGTTGCCGGCGCGCTCCAGGCGATCGGTGAGGAAGCGGATGGCGTCGTAGTTCTCGGCGTGAACCATGACCAGCGCGCCGGTGTCGCGCGCCACGCTCATGACGTTGAGCATCTCCAGGTCCGAGAGCGCCAGCCCCTCGTAGGTCATGAACACCTTGAACGAGGTGTAGCCGTCGGCGACCAGCGCCGGCAGCTCCTGTCCGAGCACGCGGTCGGTGGCGTCGGCGATGATGAGATGGAACGAGACGTCGACGTAGCACTGCCCGTCCGCCTTGGCGTGATACTGCGTCACCACCTCGCGCAGCGACTGGCCTTTCTGCTGCATGGCGAACGGCAGCACCATGGTGTTGCCGCCGAACGCCGCCGCGCGGGTGCCGGAGGCGAAATCGTCGGCCATGACGATGCCCGGGGCGGACGGCTGCGCCAGGTGGACATGGCTGTCGATGCCGCCGGGCAGCACCAGGCGGCCGGTGGCGTCGACAATCTCCGCGGCGTCGCCGAGGTTCTCGCCGAGCGCCGCGATGCGCCCGCCGCTGATGCCGACGTCGCAGGCGAAGGTGTCGGTCGCGGTCGCGACGGTGCCGCCGCGGATGATGGTGTCGAAGGTGACCATAGGTTCCTGTCTTGTCGGCTTTTTATTTACTCGTCATGGCCGGGCTTGTCCCGGCCATCCGCCGGGCATGACGTGTAAGGGCGTTCTCGCGGCGGGATTCCGCCCGAGGAATGCGCCTTGGATTTGCGCCTCCCCGGTGAGGGCGGCGCGGGACGCCGGGGTCCCGAAAGACCCGCGGACCCCGACACCTCGCGGCATCGGGGCAGTCCGGAAAACAAAACCGCAAGTCCGCCGTTTCTCCAGCGTCCCGCGCGCGGTGTTTGAGGCTTGCTCCGCCTGACCCCCGGTGGACTGACCTTTCAGGACCCCATTAGGCGCTTGCCATCGTAGGGGCCTATCCACCGCTCCGGAGCCTCGACAGCGCCTGCCCGTCGGCACGGGGTTACGGCGCTGCCGCCGAAGGCTCCCTTGACGCGAAGCGTCGCGCCGGGACCAGGCAGCTTGGGCCGCCGCGCCGGGGTGTGCATCTTGGCACCCCAATTCGCGGCCACCGCCCCCGATCCACACGACTGACGCAACCGGTCGCGTCCCTCGTGGATCGAGACGGCTGCAACGATAAAGCCGCTCGGAGGGGCGGGGATAAGTTCTCACGGAAATGTGATTAAATTCCTGGGTCGTCACCCGGGGCGATCCGCCCATACAATGTCGCCATCGGGGGGCAAAGCGGAAAACATCGGCTCAGCTTGAGGATTTCCGCTTGTGACCCAAAGCGAACATCGGCGAGGCCTTTCGGGATCCCTCTCTGACCCGTTACGATGCTGTCGCCTGAGCCCCGGGGGACGGACATGAGACGCCGGGAATTTCTCGGTCTTGTAAGTAGCGTGGTGCTCGCATCGCCGATCAAGGCATTGGCCCAGTCTAAGCCTCAGCGCCGCGTCGGAGTCCTGATGAACGGTGCAGCCACGGAGGCAGCGCTGCAGTCGAATGCAAACGCGTTCGTGAATGCGCTGCGACAGTTGGGTTGGATCGAAGGCCAAAATCTGCGCGTCGATATTCGTTGGAATGCCAGCGATGCCGCGCTCGCAAAAACATATGCCGCGCAGTTAATCGGGCTCCAACCTGACGTCATCCTTGTTGCCTCTACGACCAATCTGGAAATCATCCGGCAAGCCACAAGCGTGATTCCGGTCGTGTTTGTGCAGGTCTCTGATCCCGTCGCGCAAGGCTTCGTTCGCAGCGTGGCGCAGCCGGGGGGCAATCTGACCGGCTTCTCCCAATACGAATTCTCGATCGGCGGCAAATGGCTCAACCTTCTCAAGGAGGCTGCGCCCGGAATCACTCAGGTGGCATTTATGTTCAACCCCGATACGTCGCCGCAGTCGAAATTCTTTTCGCGCTCAGTCGAGGCCGCTGCATCATCGATGGGCGTGCAAATGAT
>CAMDEB010000326.1 GCA_945893085.1 Rhodoplanes serenus
CGCTGAAGACGACCTGGCCGGAAACCGTGCAGGTGACGTTCACGCAGGACAAGTCGAAGACCATCCGCCAGATGCTCGCCGATCTGGAGAATTCGGTCGCCACCGGCGTGCTGCTGGTCGCGGTGATCATCCTGTTCGCGCTCGGCTTCCGCGCGTCGCTGTTCATCGGCATCGCGATCCCGGCGTCGTTCCTCGCCGGCGTGCTCGGGCTGCACCTCGCGGGACTGACGATCAACATCGTCGTGCTGTTCTCGCTGATCCTCGCCGTCGGCATGCTGGTCGACGATGCGATCATCGTCTCGGAGTTCGCCGAGCGCCGGATGGCGGAAGGCATGCCGGCCAAGGAGGCGTATTCGCTCGCCGCCAAGCGGATGTCGGGCCCGGTGATCGCCGCCACCGCGACGCGCGTCGCGGCGTTCTCGCCGTTGCTATTCTGGCCCGGCATCGTCGGCGAATTCATGAAATATCTGCCGATCACCCTGATCGCGACGCTGTCGGCGTCGCTCGCCGTCGCGCTGTTCTTCACGCCGACGCTTGGCGCGCTGATGGGTAAGGCGGCGCCGATCCCGCACGATGAGCGCACATCCGACCGCGGCCCGTACATGCGGACCGTGCGGCTCGCGCTGCAGCATCCCGGCATGACGCTCGCGCTCGCCGCGTTCCTGCTGATCGCGGTGCCGGTCGCCTACGGCAAGCTCGGCCGCGGCGTCGAGTTCTTCCCCAACGTCGAGCCGGATTATGGCCAGGTCATCGTTCATGGCCGCGGCAATCTCGCCCTCGACGAGAAGAACGCGGTGGTCTCCGAGGTCGAAAAGCGCGTGCTGACGATGGGCGGAATCAAGACCGTCTACACCCGCGTCGGCGAGCAGCCGCGCGGCTCGAGCGAAATCACCGAGGACACCATCGGCGTCATCCAGTTCGAGTTCGCCGACTGGAAGACCCGCGCGACCGCGCACGAGATCATGGACCGCATCCGCACGGCCACCGCCGACATTCCCGGCGTGCTGGTCGAGGTTGCGGCGCCGCGCGCCGGCCCGCCGACCGGCAAGCCGATCCAGGTGCAGATCGGCGCGCTCGATCCTGAGGTGTTGCCAGCGGCAGCGAAGAAGGTGGCCGCGATCCTGGCCAAGACCCCCGACGTCCGCGACCTGGACGACGGCCTGCCGCTGCCCGGCATCGACTGGAAGATCGACGTCAACAAGTCGGAAGCGGCGAAGTACGGCGCCAGCCCGAACACCGTCGGCACCGCCGTGCAGCTCGTCACCAACGGCGTGAAGGTCACGGAGTATCGTCCGTCGAACAGCGACAAGGCGGTCGACATCCTGGTGCGCTTTCCCGAGGACCGGCGCAGCCTCGACCAGATCGACGAGCTGCGCGTGCAGACGCCGGGCGGCGCCGTGCCGATCGGCAACTTCGTCGAGCGGCTGCCGACGCCGCGCGTCGGCTACATCAATCGCATCGCCGGAAACCGGGTGATGACGGTGTCCGCCAACGTCGCGCAGGGCGTGCAGACCGCCAAGGTGCAGCAAGCGATCACGGAAGAGCTTGCCAAGGCCGATCTCGGCCCCGGCGTGATCTGGCGCCTGAAGGGCGAGGACGAAGAGCGCGCCAAGGCCTCGGCGTTCCTGCTCAAGGCGTTCGGCACCGCGATCTTCCTGATCTTTGCGATCCTGCTGGCGCAGTTCAACCGGCTGACGTCGGTGGCTCTGGTGCTGTCGGCGGTCATCCTGTCGACCATCGGCGTGCTGCTCGGCCTGCTTGTCACCGGCCAGGCGTTCGGCGTGGTGATGACCGGCATCGGCGTGATCGCCAACGCCGGCGTGATCGTCAACAACAACATCGTGCTGATCGACACCTACGATCGATTGCGCCGCGAGGGCGTCGCCGCTTACGAAGCGATCCTGGAGACCTGCCGCGAGCGTGCCCGCCCGGTCGTGCTCACGGCGGTGACCGCGATCCTCGGCGTGCTGCCGATCGCCTTCGGCATCAACATCGAGTTCGTCAACCGCGAGATCACCATCGGCGCGCCAGCGACGCAGTGGTGGATCCAGCTCTCCACGGCAATCGTGTTCGGCCTCGGCTTCGCGACGATCCTGACACTGATCGTGACGCCGGCCGCGCTGATGGCGATCGAGCACGGCCGCGACAAGCGTAAGCGCTGGAGCGCGGCGATTGCCGCGTGGTTCGGCCGGAGAACACAAGAAGCCGGCGCGTAGGCGGCGTTCACCAGCTTGTCGTCCCCGCGAAGGCGGGGACGACAGCAGCGATTACTCCATCTTCAATCCGAGCGCCTTGACCACCGGCGCCCAACGCCTGGTTTCGGACACCAGATAGTCGCGCGCCTGATCCGGCGTATCGTTGACCGGATCGAGACCCGAGTTGATCAGGATTTTCTGGAATTCGGCGTCGGCGGCGACCTTGTGATGCGCGGCGGCGATCTGATCGATGATCGGCTTTGGCGTCGCCCCCGGCACGAACACGCCGACGAACAGCTGCCCCACCTGGTTGGGAAAGCCGAGTTCGATCGCGGTCGGGATATCCGGCGCGCCCTTCAGCCGCTGCGGCGCGAACACCGCCAGGATGCGGACCTTGCCGGCCTTGTGAAACTCCAGCACCTGCCCGGTGATATTGGGCGTCATCGCCGGGATGTGGCCGCTGACCAGATCGGCGATGCCGGGGCCCGCGCCCTTGTAGGGCACATGCACCAGATCGCTAAGGCCCGTCGCCTGCTTGAACTGCTCGGCGGCGAGTTGCGTCATGGTGCCGGTGCCGGCCGAGCCGTACGACAGCTTGCCGGGATTGGCCTTGGCGTAGACGACGAACTCCTTGAGGTCCTTCACCGGCACCGACGCGTGCACGACCAGCGCCACCGACGCCACCGCGATGATGCCGATCGGCGCGAAGTCCTTCACCGGATCGTAGGTCGGCTTCGACGACGTCAGCGGGTTCAGCACCACGACGCTGGTGTTGCCGAGCATGACCGTATAGCCGTCCGGCTGCGAGCGCGCGACTTCGCCGGCGCCGATGGTGCCGCCGCCACCACCCTGGTTCTCGATGTAGAACGTGCCGAGATGCGGCTTCATCCGCTCCGACCAGTGGCGGCCGACGATGTCGGTGACGCCGCCGGGCGAGAACGGAATCAGCAGCTTGATCGCGCGCTCCGGATATTTCGCCTGGGCCAGCGCCGCAAACGGCGAAAGCGCAGTGGCGGATAGCGCCGCGAGGCCGGCTTGAACAACGTCACGTCGGTTCATTGGATCGCTCCGGACTTCGGACATAAGCGAAGGCTACGGCACGCGCGCCGAAACGGCCAGCCTGTAGATCGGGTATTGAGGTCGCATCACCCTCCGCCGTCATGCCCGGCCTTGTGCCGGGCATCCACGTCTTTCTTTCTGGCAAGCAAGCAAGGCGTGGATGGCCGGGACATAGGCGAGCGAAGCGACGCCGTCCTTCGGACGGCTATGCCCGGCCATGACGGGACATTAATTCTAACGCGGCTGAAAATACCTTAGGATCGCCGTTCAACGCTGGAGAGTGCCCGTGACCGATCGCAAGGACGACCCCGCCTTCATCTATTTCCCGACCAACTATCGCTGGTCGATGGGATTGCTTTTGTGCCTGTCCGGCGCGCCGTGGGGCGGCGCCGAGATCGACGAGGTCAACCGTGTCGGCCGGGCGCTCAAGGACAAGGTCGGCGACGACAAGGCCTGGTTCGATGAATGGGCGCGCATGGGCGATACCATCGAGGCGCGCGGTCGCGATGAAGAGAAGAAGGGTCACAAGCTCACCGCCGCGGCCTGCCTGATGCGCGCATCGCAGTACTACCAGACCGGCGAGCGCTTCCTGCAGCGCGATCCACGCGCGGCGGCGATCTACAAGAAGGCGGTAAAGTCGTTCGCCGATGCCGCGGCAATGGTGCAGCGGCCGCGCATCGAGTCGGTGGAGATTCCCTACGGCGACAAGACGCTGCCGGCGCTGTTCGTACACGCAGCACCAGAGGTCGCGGGCAGCAAGCCGGCGCCGGCGCTGGTGTTCTTCGACGGTTTCGACATCACCAAGGAGATTCAATATTTCAAGGGCGTGCCGGACCTGGTCGCGCGCGGCATCGCTTGCCTGATCGTCGACGGACCGGGCAACGGCGAGAGCATTCGCTTTCGCAATCTGCCGCTGATCGCCGAGACCGAGAAATACGCCACCGCGGCCTACGAATATCTCGCCGCGCGCAAGGAGGTCGATCCCAAGCGCATCGGCGTGATGGCGATCAGCTTGGGCGGCTATTACGCGCCGCGCGCGGCTTCGCTCGAGCCGCGCTACGCCGCCTGCATCGCCTGGGGCGCGCAGTGGGACTACTACGACGTCTGGAAGAAGCGCTTCGACCTGCTCGACTCCGGCAAGGTGCCTTCGCTCTCGGTGCCGCCGGAGCACCTGATGTGGGTGTTCGGCGTCGACAGCCGGGAGGCTGCGATGCAGAAGCTCGAAGGCTTCCGCCTCGACGGCATCGTGCAGAAGATGAAGTGTCCGTTCCTGCTGCTGCACGGCGCCGGCGACGAGCAGATCCCGATGCCGGTCGCGGACGCGCTGTTCGATGCCGTGGGCTCGAAGCAGAAGACGTTCAAGGTGTTCACCCGCGAGGAAGGCGGATTTCATCATTGCCAGGTCGATGATGTGACGATCGGCGTTCATTACATGTGGGACTGGGCGGCGGATGTGTTGAAGCCGGGGACGTGAGGCTCTCGTGTCCCGGACAAGCGAGCGTGAAACGCGAGCGACGATCCGGGACCCAGGAGAAAAGGGGCGGCCGAAAGGCCGCCTCGATTTGTTTTTGCCCCTCTTTCCTTTGCCCCTGGGTCCCGGGTCTCGCTTCGCTCGCCCGGGACACGAGAGTGTGCCTAATGAAAATTTCGGCCCTTCGGCATCACCTTGGCGGTGTGCTGGACGGCCGCAAGCTCTTCCAGCGCGGGCTTCTCCTTCAGCATCGTAACGAGCGCGTCGCCCGAACGCGGATGGCGCGGGCGAGAGACCACCGGCCGCTTGATCTCGTCGACTGATGCAATCCGATTGAGTTCTGCGTCGTTATCCGACAACCGTCCCAGGAGAAACATCAAATCCTCGAAATGATCGGCGACGATATGAATGACGCCCTTCTCGTTCTGCAGCACGCCCGTCACGCTGATCATCCGCGAGCCGAGCACCACCGGGCGGTACTCCTCGAACTTGCGCGGCCAGACGATGGTGTTGGCGATCGCGGTCTCGTCCTCCAGGGTCATGAAAATGGCATTGCCGGTGCCCGGCCGCTGCCGCACCAGCACCAGGCCGGCGATGGTCACGCGCCGGCCGGACGGCATGCCGGCCAACCGCTCGTGGCTGACAATGCCCCGCGCATCGAGATCGGCGCGCAGGAACGACACTGGAT
>CAMDEB010000327.1 GCA_945893085.1 Rhodoplanes serenus
GCATCATGTCCGGGCTGATCGGGTTCGCCACCGGCTATCTGACGCTGCGGCTGCGCGGCGCGTTCTTCGCCATCGCCACGCTGGCGCTCGCGGTGGTGCTGCAGACGCTGATCATCAACTGGGACTTCGTCGGCGGCTCGCGCGGCGCCTACATCATCCGCCCCAACAGCGTGCCGATCCTGGATAGCTACATCCAGTATCTGTTTCTCCTCATGGTCGTGCTGTCGGTCGTCGCCGTGACCACGGCGCGCGTGATCGAGCGCTCGCGGCTCGGCTACGGCTTCGCCACCATCCGCGACGACGAGCTTGCGGCCGAGGCCTGCGGCGTGCCGACGCTGCGGCTCAAGCTGATCGCCACCACGATCTCGGGCGCGCTGATGGGCATGGCCGGCGCGCCGTTCCCCTACTACATCGGCTATCTCGAACCGGGCTCGGCGTTCGGCCTCGCCTATGCCGTGAACTCGATCGCCATGCCGATGATCGGCGGCACCACGAGCTGGGTCGGCCCACTGATCGGGGCGATCCTGCTCGGCACGCTGCAACAGGTCGCGACCGTCACCATTTCCTCGGCGGTCAACCTGCTGATCGTCGGCTTCCTGCTAATTGGCTTTGTCATCATGGCGCCGAACGGCGTCGTCGGCTTGGTGAAGGATTTCCTGCGCGTCGCCGCGCCTTCGCGTCTGAACGCAACCGCGCTCTGTGTGCTGCTGATCGCCGGCTACTGCTTCCTGGTCGGGCTGGGCGGCGTGATCATCGGTCTCGCCGCCGCCATGAGCACCAAGAGCGCGATCTTTGTCGGCATGGGCATTTGCGCGCTGGTGCTCTCGCTCGCCTATCTCGCGTCGGCCTACGGCCTGCTCAAGCTCGAAAGCTGGAGTCCGCTACTGACCACGACGGCGCTTGTGGTCTCCATTCCATTGTCCCTCCTGTATATCTGGATGGATAACTCGGCGATGAACATCGTCCTGGAGCTGATCGGCATCGCCGTCGCCGTCGCCGGTATCTGGTATCTGCAGAGGCCGAACGTCAAACGGCTGTACCAGCCCTTGCTCGAACAGCGGGTGGCGTCATGAGCCCGCTGCTTCAGGTGCAGGGTCTCGGCAAGCGCTTCGGCGGTTTCGTCGCGCTCGACGACATCAATCTGTCGGTTGCCCAGGGCGAGCGCCTCGGCCTGATCGGCCCCAACGGCTCGGGCAAGTCGACGCTGGTCAACTGCATGTGCGGCACGCTCACGAACGAAACCGGCACCGTGCAGTTCGACGGCCACGCCATGAACGGGCTGGCGGCGCACGAGCGTACCCACCGCGGCATGGCCCGCAGCTTCCAGCTGCCGCGGCCGTTCGTGACCTTGACGGTCGCAGACAACCTGCGCATCCCGCTGCTGTATTCGGCGAGCGCCCGGGCCGGCACGCACCTCTCGCCCGCAGCCCTCGACGCGCGATGCGCAGAGCTGACCAACCTGGTCGGCTTGCAGGACAAGGCGCAGAAAATGCCGCGCGATCTCACCCAGGTCGAGATGCGCAAGCTCGAGCTCGCCCGCGCCATGGCGGCCGATCCGAAGCTGCTGATCGCCGACGAGGCGATGGCCGGCCTGTCGCAGTCCGAGGTCACTGACATCGTCAACCTGCTGATCACGCTCAACCAGCGCGGCGTCACCATCATCCTGATCGAGCACATCATGCGCGCGGTGATGAGCTTCTCGCAGCGGCTCGTGGTGCTGGTGTCCGGCAAGAAGATCGCCGACGGCAAGCCGGAGGACGTGGTCAACAATCCGGAGGTCATTGGAGCTTATCTTGGCCAGTAGCATCACCATCGAAGGCGTCGATGCGGCCTACGGCGCGGTGCGCGTGCTGGAGGGCGTCACGCTCGACGCCAAGCCGGGCGAGACCGTGGTGCTGCTTGGCACCAACGGCAACGGCAAGAGCACGCTGATCAAGTGCATCATGGGCATCGTGCGGCCGAGCGCCGGCCGCATCATGGCCTCGATCGACGGCGTGCAGCACGACCTCACCTCGCTCAGCACCGAGGAAATCGTCGATCTCGGCATCGCGCTGGTGCCGGAGGGGCGCCGGCTGTTTCCCAAGCTCACGGTCGAGGAGAACCTGGCGCTCGGCGCCTTCCGCCCCACCGCGCGCGCGCTGATGAAGCAGAACCTCGACGCCTGCTTCGAGACCTTCCCTCGCCTCGCCGAGCGGCGCAGCCAGCTCGCAGGCTCGATGTCCGGCGGCGAGCAGCAGATGCTGGCGCTCGGCCGCGCGCTGATGCTGGCGCCGAAAATCCTGCTGATCGACGAGCCATCGGTCGGGCTGGCGCCGATCCTGGTCAGCCGCACCATCGACAAGATCAAGGAGCTCAAGGAGCGCTACCAGCTCACCATCCTGATGGCGGAGCAGAACTTCATCCAGGCGCTGCGCATCGCCGACCGCGGCTACGTGATCGTCCACGGCAAGATCGCCTTCGAAGGCCGCTCCGCCGAAGAGCTCAACAACAACGACCTGATCCGGAAGTTTTATCTGGGGCTGTGACCTTACCCGACGTTCTGCGATCGTCCACTTGTTGTTGCAAAAAAAGAGCCCGGCAAATCGCCGGGCTCTTTTTTGTTCATCACGGCGAAGAGCGGACTGTTAGCCGCCCGCGATCTTGTAGATGACAAAGCTTCCACCGATCAGCACGGGGATGCCAACCAGCAATGGAACGAGAAGAACGGGCATATCGGTCTCCTTTCCTACGTTGCGTTATCAAACCAACTTTTTTCAGGGCGCTCCGTTCCGAAAGCTTGCCGCAAGAGGTTTGCCGCTCAATTTCGCCATTGGGTTGATTCGAGCCTGAGTAGCCTCCGAGCGCGCTAACTGATACGGCAAGCCGATTTAAAGCCAAGCGACGGCCGTGGAACATCCGGCATGTCGCCGTGGAACATCCAGCATGTCAGGGCGTTGTCTTGCATCAGAGGAGGCGCTTATGCGCACGATCGTACTTGGTATCGCCGCTATTGGTGCATTGCTTTCCACCGCGCCAGTCTCGGCTCAATTTTACGACGGCCCTTCCGTCCGGGTCGAAACTGCTCCGTCGTTCGAGCATCGCCGCATCTATCGGGATGATGATCGTTGGGAGCGGCGAGCGACCACAGGTTATGGCGTGTATGGCCGTGACCGCGATCGCGGCTGTCGTGAAGTTACGATCCGGCGTCAGCGGGACGACGGGTCGGTGGTGATTCGCAAAATCGAGCGTTGTTATTGATTCAAGGGTCCGGTGTCACGCCGAGCTTCGCGAGCATGGCCACGAACCGAGGTAACGCGATGAAATGCGTTGTGGCCGCCACCTTGATTGTTGCATGCGCCGTCGCGAGCCCGTCATTGGCCGCGACGGCGTACTTCTATGTGGTGCTGCACCCGGTGACCCACATGTGTTCCGTGGTGGATACGAAACCCAAAGATGCAAGCACGATCGTCGTCATCATGGATGGCGCGCATATATCGCGCGTCGATGCCGAGCGGGGGCTGAACGCGATGATGGGCTGTGCCAATTATCGAAGTCGAGGCGCGTAACCCCAGTGAACCGATCGGAAAAAATGGCCCCCGCAGGGGCCATTTTTTGCATGCTAGCGTCGGATCACAACAACTGCTCCCCGATGATGACGGTGCTTGGACCAGCCCAGATGCCGGCCGCGATCATGATGGATTTTGACCTTGTGGTGATGACCCCAGCCGTGACCCTTTTTCTTCGCCTCCGCCGTTGTGACCGACGCAGGAAGGGCAAGCCCGAGCGCTGCGGTAGCAGCAAGAGCGAACAGGATCTTGCGCATGTGTTTCTCCTTGGGTTTATAGGAGTCAATGCGCACCGCATCGATACGTTCCAACTTTCCGCGCGCCATCCCGATGCCGCGTAAGGCTGCGTGACTTCAAATCAGATGGACAGTGTCGCTCAGGCCGATCAACCCGACCGCAACATCGATGCGGGCGGGCGTGACCACGGCAGACAACGCGACCGTCGTCGATATTTCCTCGTCGGGCGAGTTGTAATCGATGCCGAGCTGGATGGCGTGATAGTGTCCAAGCGCGATCTTGTTGTCCAGGAGTTGCGGAACCCAGCCCCAAGTCGGGTCGTTGGCGAACAAATGCGCATCATGCAGCACCTGCTGGATCAGGCCTTCTTTCGTAACCTTGCCTGACGCGATCTGGTCATCCCAATACTGGACGGCTGCGGCATCCGGGGCTGCGTCTCCCGACCGGGCGAGCACGTTGGCATAGACGATCTTGATGAAGTCGGCATTGCTCATGCTTGCGGAGTAGCCGGTGACGCTGCTGTACTGCACGCTGGCCGCATAGAACTCCTTGGAAATGTCGTTGAGGCTCTCGCCGCCGTGAAGCTTGTCGATCCAATAGCTCAGCCCCGCCGCTCCCGGAACGCGGTTGAAGTAGCCGACGTAGAGCTCGATCAGGGAATTGACGTCACCGGCGCTGATGGTCGCGGCCTTTGCCGCCATCGTAAGATCGAGCGAACGGTCGAAAAACTGCAGATGCTCGATGTTGGTTACGGTATCCGTGTCGTCTCTGCCGGCGACGCTGTCGGCGATCGTGAATGAGGCGCCTAACCTTGTGATTGCGTACTCATTCAAGGCGCCGTTATACACGGCGATTTCATCGCCTGCGCCGCCATAAATGATGTCGTCACCGCCAAGCCCCAAGAAAATGTCGTTCGCGGCCGTGCCCGTAAACGTATTGTTCGCGTTGTTACCGGACGTGCCATCGTCATTGACGATGGTGCCGATCGCCGTTGTCGTGCCGAGCGTCACGCCGGAGGACGGGTTCGAGAGCTCGACCAAGAAGGTCTCGGTCGCCTCGATCGTGAGTTCGCCCTTCACGTTGACCGTGATGGTCTTGCTGGTCTCGCCCGCGGCAAAGGCCACCGAGCCGGAGGGCAACACGCCGCCGACGAAGTCGGATGCCGCCGCCGGGTTGGCTCCGGTTCCGGTGACTGAATAGGAAACTGTCAGCGAAGTGATGGCAGCCTGGTCGAGGCTCACCGTAAAGGTAAAGGGCGTGGTGCTGCTGGCGCCGGGGCTGCCCTTCGTCGGAGCGCTGCTGTTGCCCTCGCTCTTGTTGGCAGAGGCAGTCATGATCGAGGCAACAGCACCATCGTCATTGACGATGGTACCGGTCGCTGTTGTCGTTCCGAGCATCAGGCCAGATGACGGATTCGAGAGCGTGACCAAGAAGGCCTCGGTCGTCTCAACCGTGGTGTTGCCCTGCACGTCGACCGTGACGGTTTTGCTGGTCTCGCCCGCGGCAAACGTCACCGTGCCGGACGGCAGCACGCCAGCCGTTCTTCGAACACGCACACACAAACCGATAAATGTGTACCGCGCCCGGTTCTTTGGACACAAGTTTGATTTAAGCGACGTGCTTCATGT
>CAMDEB010000328.1 GCA_945893085.1 Rhodoplanes serenus
TCGGCCTGGGCATAAGAAACGCCCCGATCCGTGATCAGCCGCACAGCCTCAAGCTTGAACTCTCGCGTGAACTTACGACGCTCCATGACGCACCTCCGGTCCCATCAAAACACCTAACTCGGTGTCTTCGGAACCGGGTGCAGGCCAAAGCTGCTATCCAGCTTCGATAAGAGTATTGCGGACAGGCTGGAGACAAATTGGTCCGGAGAAATCAAGGACGCAATAGGATCGATCGTAGGCAACCGTCATTTAATAGCACATGGGCGTGATACCGCATTGACGCTGGTACGCGTATCAGAATGGTTTAAATCGGCACGAAATTTATTTTGCTGCTAGAAACTGAGTTCGCGTAGAGTTTTTGAGGTGAATTGACGCCCGCGCCGCCGACAACTGGGACGAAGCGCACTGAGATTCACTGGCGCTAAGACTCGTTGCAAGAGCGGCCATCCGTCTGTCATCCTGCAATCACGGGAGCAACAGATGACGATGGACTCAACACACCGATCCCCGCTCAATCGCCGCGACCTGCTCGCGCGCGGCGCCGCGGCCGTCGCGGTCGCTTCCATCTTTCCGGCGCCATCGATCGCTCAGGCGGCGTACCCATCGCGCCCGATCCGGGTGATCGTGCCGTTCGCGGCCGGCGGCCCGAGCGACATCATCGCCCGCATCCTGGCGGAGGCGCTGTATGAGCCGCTGGGCCAGTCGGTGGTGATCGAGAATCGCGCCGGCGGCGGCGCCAACATCGGCATCGGCATGGCGGCGCGCGCCGAGCCCGACGGCTACACGCTGCTGGCCACCACCAGCGCCATCGTCATCAATCCGTCGCTGTACAAGACCATTCCGTTCGATCCGATCAAGAGCTTTGCGCCGATCTCCGATCTTGCCATCACCTCGCAGATGCTTTCGGTGCTGCCGGGCTACGCCAATTCGCTCGCCGAATTCATCGCCAAAGCGAAGGAGCAGCCGGGCAAGCTCAACTATTCCAGCCCGGGGCTCGGCACCCAGGCGCAGCTCACGGTCGAACTGCTGAAGCTGCGCGCCGGCATCGACATCACCCATGTTCCGTTCACCGGCGGGCCGCCCGCGTTGCAGGCGCTGCTGACCCAGACGGTGCAACTGGTGACCAACGCGGTGCCGACCAGCGAATCGGTGGCGCGGCAAGGGACCATCCGGGCGCTCGCGGTGAGCGGCGAGAAGCGCTGGCCCTCGCTGCCCGACGTGCCCACCCTGGTCGAAAGCGGCTACCCCGGCTTCGTCACCGATACGTTCGCAGGATTGTTCGCGCCGGCCGGCACGCCGAAGGACATCGTCGACCGGCTGGCGAAGGCGACCCAGCAGGCGCTGGCGAGGCCCGAGGTCGCCGCGCGGGCGCGCCAAGCCGGCTTCCAGGTCATCGGCGGCGGTCCCGAGGTTCTCGCCGCGCGCGTCGCGCGTGAGGTGCCGTTCAACCGCGACATCATCACCCGCGCGGGGATTGAACCGCGGTAGACGGCGTCTCCACACTCCTCACTGTCATGCCCGCGAAGGCGGGCATCCAGTCTTTGCTTAAAACCCAAGTCCGTGATTACTGGATCATCCGCCTTCGCGGATGATGACACCGCGAGGTCTCGATGACACCGAGAAGCCTCACCGGCGGCGCGTCGCTGAACTCTTCTTTGCCGCTGTGCGCTTGGCAACACGCTCTTTCAGCGACCCGCCCCGTTTCGCACCCGCCGCCCTCGCCTTCTCCGGCAGAAACGCGATCGCCTCCATCTCGAACAGCGCTTCGTCGCGCGCCAGCTTGACCACCTGGATCGCGGTCGAGGCCGGCGGCGCTTTGACGTTCACGTACTTGTCGCGCACCTCGAAGAACACCGGCAGGTTCGCCATGTCGACGAAATAGTTGGTGATCCGCGCCACGTCGTTGAACGTCGCGCCGGCCGCCGCCAGCGCCTGCTTCACGTTCTCGAAACATTGCGTGACCTGGGCGCGGAAGTCGCCCGGCGCGCCGGCGAACGTTCCATCCTTCATGCCGAACTGGCCGGCGATATAGACGGTCTGGCCAGGTCCGGATGCGACCGCCGTATGGCTGTAGCCGCGCGCGCCCGAGACACCCGGTGGATTGGGAAAACCAAGCCCGTTCACGAAATTCCTCCCTCGCATTTCCATTCGTCCGCCCGATCCTATCACGGCGATGCGCGGCTGCGCCGCATTTGCGCGTGCCAGCCCTGCCTGTTACGAGGCGCGCTGCATGATCGCGTTCGCCCTCACCATCCTCATCGTGCTGTCGCCTTGGCCGGCGCAGGCCGCACCCGCGCTCGACGGCGCTTCGATGGGCTTCTCGTGGGCGCTGCCGTTCGCCGGCATCCTGTTGTCGATTGCGACCGGCCCGCTGCTGTTTCCGAAAATCTGGCATCACTATTACGGCAAGATCGCCGCCGGCTGGGCGGCGCTGACGCTGATCCCGATCGCCTGGAGCAGCGGCGCGCAGGTCATGCTCGCGGCCTTCGTGCACGCGATGCTCGCCGAATACCTGAGCTTCATTGTCCTGCTGTTCACGCTCTACACCGTGGCCGGCGGCATCCTTGTGACCGGCAGCATCCGTGGCACGCCGCTGGTCAACACCGCGATCCTGGCTTTCGGCACCGGAATGGCGAGCCTCGTCGGCACCACCGGCGCCGCCATGATCCTGATCCGGCCGCTGATCCGGGCTAACAAGGCGCGGCCGCATAACGCCCATGTGTTCGTCTTCTTCATCATCCTGGTTGCCAACGTCGGCGGCGCGCTCAGCCCGCTCGGCGATCCGCCGCTGTTCGTTGGCTTCCTGCGCGGCGTCGATTTCTTCTGGACCGCGCAACATCTGTGGATGCAGACCACGATCGTCGCGGTGCTGCTGCTGGCGCTGTTTTTGCTGCTCGACCTGTGGTTCGCCCGCCGGGACACGCCGGCGGCGGACGACGCCGCGGGCGAGCCGATCCGGGTGCATGGCCTGGTCAACCTGCTGCTGATCGCGCTCATCATCGCCAGCATCCTGTCGTCGGCGGCCTGGCAGCCGGGGATCGAATTCGACATCTACGGCACCAAGGTCGCGCTGCAGAACCTCGTACGCGACGCCGCGCTGGTGCTGATCGCGCTGCTGTCGCTGTGGCTGACGCCCGACGAGCACCGCGAGGCCAACGGCTTCACCTGGGAGCCGATCCGAGAGGTCGCCAAGCTGTTCGCCGGCATCTTCACCGCCATCATTCCCGTGCTGGCGATGCTCGATGCCGGCAAGAACGGCGCCTTCGCCTGGCTGCTCGCCGCCGTCACCGCGCGCGATGGCCTGCCGCACGAGGTCGCCTATTTCTGGCTCACCGGCCTGCTGTCGGCGCTGCTCGACAATGCGCCGACCTATCTGGTGTTCTTCGAACTCGCCGGCGGCGATGCGCGCGAGCTGATGGGGCCACTGGCCGGCACGCTGGCCGCCATCTCCATGGGAGCGGTTTACATGGGCGCGCTGACCTATGTCGGCAACGCCCCGAACTTCATGGTCTACGCCATCGCCACCGAGCGCGGCATCCGGATGCCGAGCTTCTTCGGCTACATGCTGTGGGCCAGCATCGTGCTGATGCCGCTCTTCGTGCTGCTCACCCTGCTACCGATCTCACCCATCCTGAAGTCGCATTGACTTACACCGCAGGCTGCCGGACCTTGCCGCGGGGATTTTTTTGGGGGGGACGGGCATGGGCGGGCACGCGGCTTCCAGCGTTTATTTCGGCCTGAACCCGATGTGGGTTTCGACCTGCCTGCTGGCGATCACCTACGCCGTCATCATCTCCGAGAAGATCAACCGCGCCGTCATCGCGCTGGTCGGCGCGGGCGTGATGGTCCTGGTCGGCGTGCTGTCGCAGGAAGAGGCGATCAAGGGCATCGACTGGAACACCATCGGGCTGCTCACCGGCATGATGATCCTGGTGTCGGTCTCGCGCCGCTCCGGCATGTTCCAGTATGTCGCGGTGTGGTCGGCGAAGGCCGCCAAGGCGCATCCGGCCGGCATCCTGCTGCTGCTGCAGATCACCACCGCCGTGCTGTCGGCGTTCCTCGACAACGTCACCACGGTTCTGCTGATGGTGCCGGTGACGCTCGCCATCACCAAGCAGCTCGACGTGCCGGCCTATCCGTACCTGTTCGCGGAAATCTTCGCCTCCAACATCGGCGGCACCGCGACCTTGATCGGCGACCCGCCCAACATCCTGATCGGCTCGCAGGTCGGTCTCGACTTCAATGCCTTCGTGATCCACCTGGCGCCGGTGATCGTCGTGGTCCTGGTGGTGCAGACGATCATGATCCATCTGGTCTGGGGCAAGGACCTCAAGGCCACGCCGGAGCGCGAGGCGCGGATCATGGCGATGCGGGAGCAGGACACGATCGAGGACTGGCTGCTGCTCAAGCAGTCGATCGTGGTGCTGACGCTGGTGATGATCGCCTTTGTCCTGGCGCGGCCGCTGCATCTCGAGCCCGCGACCATCGCGATGTTCGGCGCGGCGGTGCTGATGCTGCTCGACAACTGGTCGCACCACGCGGAGAAGGCCTCCGAGAACATCCACAGGACGTTCGGCGACGTCGAGTGGATCACCATCTTCTTCTTCATCGGCCTGTTCATCGTGGTGCACGGCGTCGAGGTCGGCGGACTGCTCAAGCTGCTCGCCGACCAGCTCGTGGCCGCGACCGGCGGCAACATGGCGCACGCCGGCTATGCCATCCTGTGGGCCTCGGCGGTGCTTTCGGCGATCGTGGATAATATTCCGTTTGTCGCCACCATGATCCCCCTGATCAAGAGCATGGCGCCGGCCTATGGCGGGCCGGACAACATCCTGCCGCTGTGGTGGTGCCTTTCGCTCGGCGCTTGCCTGGGCGGCAACGGCACGCTGATCGGGGCTTCGGCCAATCTGACCGTGGCGGGGCTGGCGGAGCGCTCTGGCGTGCCGTTCCGGTTCCTGACCTACACCTATTACGCCTTCCCGATGATGCTGGTGTCGATCGCCATCTGCCACGTCTACGTATGGTGGCGATACTTCTGAGCGGCCGGATCGCGGCAAAAACCGGGCTTTTTCAACGCGATCGCAGCAATGCCTCTTTAGGAGGCCTTTACGTTCGGGTTGCTATCGTTAGCGCCTTGAACCTAAAGGCCGCTCGCCTCGACCAATATGAGGCGCTGCAACTATTCCGTCTGCGCCGCGTTAATAGGTGCGTAACGGATTTTGTTTCGCGTATGCAGGGAGGCGGATATGTCCAGTTGAGCTGGCCCCGGTTTCTTTGGACACCACATTGTCCACTGGAACCGAGAAGGAATGGCCCTCATGAAGGACAGTTATCTTGAATCGTCTGCGGCTTTTGTTGGTCCTGTTGGAAGCGAGGGCGGGCGCCGCCCGTCC
>CAMDEB010000329.1 GCA_945893085.1 Rhodoplanes serenus
CAACCACGACCGGCCCGGTCGCCTTGAGCACCTCGGCCTCAAAAGTCGCGTCGGAGACCTTGCCAACGGCCATGGAATACCTCGTTTCGATTCGGGGATTGCACCAGCGAAGATCGAACCTATGAACGCCACGCGAGAGCGTCAAGGCATCTCACGCGGAGGTGAGGCGGGTCAGCGATGCATCCAGCGTCGCGGCTGGAATCTCCATTAAATCAGGCACTTCCGTCCATACCACGGCGGCGCGGACCGGCCGGTCTGGGTACAACCGCGACAGCACCGCACGATACAGCGCGAGCTGGGTAACGGTCGCCTGGGATACATCCTCCAGCCGGTGCGGGACGGAGCGATTCGTTTTGTAATCGGCGATCAGCACCGCATCCGGCGTCACCACCAGCCGGTCCACTTGACCGGAGACCGGAAGGCCGGCGACGCGGCCGACGATTGGCACCTCGGCGCGGCTGCCGGGCGCAAACAGCGGTGCAAAGCGGGCGTCGTCGAGCACCGCAAGCACCTGCCTGGCGATGGCCTCGCGCTCGGTCTCGGAGAAATCGTCCTGGCGCCGAGCGAGATGCCGCTGCGCCGCTTGGAGACGATGCTCCGGCGCGATGTCCGGCAGCGCCTGCATCAGCCGGTGCACCAGCACGCCGTGGGCGAGCGCCTTTTGCCGCTCGATGCCGTTGCCGGAAACACTTTCGGCGTCGTCGTCCTCAAACGCGCTCGATGGCCGCAGCAACGCCGCGCGCAGCGGATCGGCCGGAACATTGCTGGTGAGCCATGACGGCACAGCCGGCGCGCGCGCCTGCGCCGCGGGCTGCGCCGCAGTGGCGGCGTCGCCCGGTGCCGGCGAGGCCTTGCGATAGTGCCACACCGTGCCTTCGCCGAAGTCGGCGGGCTCGTCGGTGAGCGCGCCGGTGGCATCGAGGCCCTGCTTCACCAGGTCGTACCAGCACCCGGCAGGCATGGCGTTGGCGCCGACCGCGCCGCAGACGATCAGCCGGTCGGCCGCTCGCGTCATGGCGACGTACAGCAGCCGGCGGTATTCATTCGTGTCGGCCTCGATCGCGCGCAGGCGCGCCGCGGCGATGGGTGCCGTGTCGTCCTTCTTGCTCGGCATCCAGGCGACGCGGTCCGGCGTTCCCGGCGCGGCGTTCGGTGCCGGCAGCGCGAGCAGGCGCGGTTGAAAGTGCGCCGGCCCGGCCGGCTGTGTCGTCGTGTCGGCGAGCACGACGACGGGCGCCTCCAGTCCCTTGGCGCCGTGCACGGTCATCACCCGCACCTCGTCGCGGGCGATCTCCATGTCGCGCTTGACCTCCGCCGAAGCGGTGCGCAGCCAGGCGACGAAGCCTTGCAGCGACGGCGTCTCGCGGCTCTCGTAGTCGAGCGCGAGATTGAGGAATTCGTCGAGCGCGTCGTTCGCCTCCGGTCCGAGCCGGGCGAGGAACGCCTTGCGTCCGCCGCCGCTGCCGAGCAATTCCGCATAGAACGCAAACGGCGTGAGGCTGCGCGCCGCGGCCCCGATCGCGTCGAGTTTGGCCGCAAGTTCGGGACGCCGCTCGTGCAGCGCCGCGAGCAGCGTGCCCCTGCGGTCATGGGCGAGCGCGAACAGCTCGTCCTCGGAGAGCCCGAACAGTGGGCTTTTCAGCACCGTGGCGAGCGCCAGATCGTCCGGCGGATGCAGCAGCGCGTCGGCCAGCACCAGCAGGTCCATGATCGCGATGTGATCGGTCAGCACCAGCCGGTCCGCGCCGGCGACGGCGATGCCTGCATTCTTCAACGCACGGATCACCGCTTCGAACAGCGGCCCGCGCTGGCGAACCAGAATCAGGATATCGCCGGCGCGCACCGGATGACGCTCCTCGCCGTCGCCCACCGGATCGCGACGATCGATCGAGGTCTTCACCGCGACGGCGATGCGGCGCGCCAGTTTGACGCGCGGGCTGGTCTCCGACGTGGTGTCGAACGGCGCATCCCAGGGATCGACCTCCGGCCGCGCATCGGGCTCGACCAGCGGCCACAGCTCGACCAGGCCCGGCGCCGCGGCGCGCACCGCCTGGTGCACGGTCGCAACCGGGTCGGCGGTCAGGCCGGCGTGGGCGGCGGGTTGCTTGAACACCACATCGACCGCGTCGAGCACGGTCGGCACGGAGCGGAAGGAATACTGGAACGGAATGGCGAGGAACGGCTGCTCGGCGTTGGCGTGCGCGCTTTCGAAGAACATGCGCATGTCGGCGAAGGCTTCGGGCGCCGCGCCTTGGAACGAGAAGATCGACTGCTTGTCGTCGCCGACCGCGAAGATCGAGCGCCGCAGCGCGCCGCGCGCGCCGGCGCCGGACGTGAACTCGGCGACGAACCGCTTGATGATGTCCCATTGGCCGGGGCTGGTGTCCTGCGCCTCGTCGATCAGCAGGTGATCGATGCCGAGGTCGAGCTTGTAGTGGACCCAGGCCGCGTCGACGCGATCGAGCAGGTCGCGGGTGCGGGCGATCAGGTCGTCGTAGTCGAGCACACCGCGGCGGTTCTTCGCGGCGGCGTAGCGATCGATGACCTCGACCGCGATCGCGAGCAGCGCCATGGTGCGGTCGCGCACGATCACGGCGCGGCGGCGTGCGATCAGCTGGCAGACGCGGTCCTGCTCGGCGACCAGCCGCTGGAACAGCGACGCATGCCGGGTCTGGATCGTCTTGGTGACGATGTTCCTTCGCGGCTCGAGCTCGGCGGTGCAAAAAACCGAGAGATAGGTTTTCAGCCGGTCCTCACCCGCAAGCGAATCGAGTCTTGAGAAACGAAGGCTTTGATCCTGATCGTTCTTTGAGCCTTCCATCAGCGCCGCCATCACGGCCGGCCATTCGGCCGGCGCGATCAGCGTCGCTTCGAAGAAGTCCGCTTCGACCCGTTCGATGGTGTCGGCAGGATCGATCGCCAGCGCGCGGGACAGTTCGGCTCCGGCGCCGTCCCCGCCGTCGGCGTGATCGAGCCACGCCGCCAGCCGGTCGCGCTCCTGGATCGCCTCGTCCAGCGCATCCTGGAACGCCTGATCGGTCGCGACCGGAATGATCGCCGTGAGCGCCCGGCCGAGCGCGCTCTGCGGCTGGTTCGCGGCTTCCAGCAGGACGTCGCGGCGGATCTGCTCCAGCATCTGCGTCTGCTCGGTGTCTTCGAGCACGCGGAAGCGCGCCGCGACGTTAGCCTCGAACGGAAACTGCTGCAGCAGCCGCGTGCAGAAGCCGTGGATGGTCTGCACCTTCAGCCCGCCGGGCGTCTCCAGCGCCGCCGCGAACAGCCGGCGCGCGCGGGCGCGGCGCTTCGGGTCGATGTGTTTCGCGCCGGTGTTGCGGATCGCGGCGTCAAGCTTGGCGTCGTCGAGCGCGGTCCAGTCGCTCAGCGTGTCGAAGATGCGGTTCGCCATGTTGGCGGCCGCGGCCTTGGTGAAGGTCAGGCAAAGGATTTTTGCCGGGTCGGTGCCTTCGAGCAGCAGCCGGATCACGCGCTGTGCCAGCACGTGGGTCTTGCCGGCGCCGGCGTTGGCCGACACCCAGGCCGAGACCGCGGGATCAGACGCGTCGTGCTGCGCGGTGATCACCGCCTCGGGGATCTGGCGCGCGCTCATTCGCCGCTCCCTTCGGCGTCGCCGGCGCCACCTGAGAGCGACCATTCCTTGACGCGGGCGAGATGATCGTAGTCGCCGCCGCCGCGGCGCAGGAACATCGGCCGTTCGCGCGAACGGTAAGGCGTGTCTGGATCGTCGAACTTGGCGATGACGGCGGTCAGACGTTGCAACGCGTTGTCGGCTTCGGCGTCGGGCGCGCTGTCCTTCCATTGGATGGCTTTGTGCTCGCCCGGCGGTTCGCCGCCGCGCAACGAAACGTACAGGAATTCGGCGATCGATGAGTCCTTGGGGATGTTGCCGAAGCAGCCGGCGCGCAGCATCGCGCCTTCGAGCGTGAGCTGCGGCGATAGCCCCGATTGAACCTGGGACGGAGTTGGCACCACCCCGGTCTTGTAGTCGAGGATGGCGTAGCGTCCGTCGGACAGGTGTTCGATGCGGTCGGCAATGGCGCGCAACGTGAAGGTGCCGTTGCCGAATGGAATGTCGAGCGTGGCGCGAATTTCGGCATCGAGTTTGGTGAGTCTCGAACGCCGGTCCGTTTCAAAAGCGACGAACCAGCCTGCGATGCGCTGGAAGCGCGGCCACCAGAACGCCCTGGCGTCGGGAAAGTCCTGCAACGCCGCGAAGTGCTGCTCGCCGAGCCGCAACAGCTCCGCCGCGGCATCGTCGGGCAGCTTGTCCTTGAACGCCTCGGTGAAGGCGCCGACCGCGCCGTGCACCACGGTGCCGCGGTCGCGCGCGCCGGGCGGCGTGTCGACCGCGTCGAGCGGCCGCAGCTTGAGGATATGCCGCGCATAGATCGAATAGGGGTCGCGCAGCCAGACCTCGATCTCGGTGACCGACAGCGCCTTCGGACGCGCCTCGCGCGGCGGTTTCGGCTCCGGGCGGGCAATGGGTTGCGCTGGCTGCGTCGGCCGGTCGAGCTCGCGCGCCCAATGCAGATAGGTTTCGCCGCGCTGGATCGCAGCCATCCAACGCTGGTCGCCCGCCACCGCCGCGAGCCGCTGCACGAAGCGCGAGGCGACGGTGGGCGCGCCGGCGAGCTTGGCCGCGCGCGTGAGAACGAGCTCTTTCGCCCCGAGCGATTGCGCGAAGTCGTGTGCCGACAGGCCGATGCGGCGCTCCGGCAGGTCGAGCCCGAGCTCGTGCCGCATCGGGCGGCTCAGCCACGGATCGGCGCGGGTCTGCGGCGGCCAGACGCCTTCGACCAGGCCGCCGAGCACCAGACGGTCGACGCTCTGCAGGCGGGCTTCCAGCGGGCCGAAGATGCGCACCCGCACGTCTATCTCCGGGCGGCGCACGACGGTGTCGGCGATGGCGGTGTGGAACAGTTCGGGATAGTCCGCCGGGGCAATGAGCAGGCCGCCATGTTCGGCGATGTCGTCGAAGGCTTTGCCAAGCTCCTCGGCCGCGCTGCCGAGCGCGTTGACAACCTCGCGGTGTTTTGTGGCGATCTCCGAAAATATTTGCTGGCCCTTCAAGCCCTGCAGCGGCGCCAGCGCGGCCTTGAGCTGCGCGACGAGTTGATCGGCTGCATCAAGCTCGGCGTCGGTGATGTCGGCGCGGACATCGCTGCGATGAAGTTTTTTGCGTGAATTTCGGAATGAATTGAGCGCATTCTCCAGTCCCGCCGTCCCGGCTTGCGGCCGCGAGCCGCGCAGGATCGCCCGCTCCAGCACGGCGACGGCGCGCTCATCCACCTTCGCCAGCGGGTGCTTCAGCAGCGCCAGCAGCGTCACCGGCGCGAGCCCGCCCAACGCCGCGTCGGCCGCGAGCCGCG